>JANXWY010000410.1 GCA_025350905.1 Verrucomicrobiota bacterium | reverse complement strand
GACGATTCCCGCCCCGTCCGCGTGATCCAATTTCGGTGACCGCCCGTCGCACGAGGCGAAGATCAGTCGAAGAGACGGCGAAAATTTTCTGCGATCTGTTCGGTGAGAACGTTGAGGCTGGTTCGGCGCAACGTGGCGAGGCTCGCGTACGCCGCCACGATGTTGCCCGGATGATTCACCAGATGTTGCGCGGACACTACGGCGGACACTGCGCGGTCGTTGCGCGGCTTGCGGCTTTATTTTTTAATAAGGGGATGGTGTCTAACCAAAATGACCGGCTTTCCAATTCCAGAAAGCCGCCAAAAATTCCGTTCGACTGAACACCTAAAATTGATGCGTCCATGAGCAAATTACCAAGCACTGACCGGGCGTTCTGAAACCGGGAGCGAAACGGAGCAGGTCGGGAGTGGCATGAACGGACGACGGCGGAGTTGAGCGCGGTTTTAGAACGACCGGTGAGTGCGTGACCGTCTAGGTTTCCATCACGGCGATTTGTCTGGTCGGTTGCTGAATACCTGGAAGCAAGCCGGCCAGTCAAAGCGCCAGTTATGATGGAATTCATCTACCTTGAAGATGGGACAGATGCCAGGGGTTGGTGGGTTGCTGTTTCGGGTCAGTCAGGTTTCCATTTTCGACCGGATGCCAAACCGATTGCAATTCCTGTGCTCGCCGAATTACCCGGTCAACCAGTTCAGATTTAGTCGGGGAATTTGATGCCGGTTCGAGTTCGGGTGTGATGTTCAGTTCTGCCAGGCGTCCAAACATCGGCTTCAAAGAGCGGTCTTCGTCACGGAAAAACAGACTGCCACGAATCCGCACAAACTTCCAACCGAGCCGTTCGAGAATTGCCTGACGCTCGGCATCTTCTTGGAGTTTTTCCGGTCCGTGGTATCGCTCACCGTCGCATTCCACGGCAAGACGGCGGCCATTTCCAGTTACGACGAGATCAATTCGATATGCGCCGACGTGAAATTGTGGAATCACATTGTAGTGCGATTCCATGAGACGCCGTAGCACGCGCTCCTCAAAGATGGATTCAGTGCGCTCAACACGTTTACGCAATTCTCGTTCCCAGGCATTCGGGTCAATCGCGTGTTCGATGAGACGGCGGCGATAATCACCGGCCTGTAAATCAGTTTCGTGATTCAGGCTATGGACAATCCACATTTGATTGCGGGCGCGGCTCGCAGCAACATTGAACCGTTTTTTGAAAATCTTTTTTCCGCCTTCCTGTCGCAAGGTCAGTGGAGGTTCGGCGGGTGGCGAATCCACGACGGATAAAAACATGACATCGCGTTCGTCACCCTGAAACTGAGCAGAATCACCGCAGAGAATTTGTCTGCGCCGATACTCGTTCAAATCAAGCCGTTGCCGCAGTATGCTGTCTATTTTTAAGGCCTGTTTGTCAGCGACCAATGAGACAACCCCAAAAGTTACTGGTTTGCCTTCATCATTTTTTGCGAATTCTGGCTGCTCTGTTGCCGCACAGATGAGCGCGGCGATTTTCTCGGCTTCAACCTCGTTGACATTGTCGCCGCGATCACGTCCGCCTTGAACGCGATAATGAACGACGTGGGGGTTCAGCGGTATCGAAGAAGCCTCACGAAGCGGTTTGATTTCGCCTTTGTATGAGAGGTTGTTGCTGAACGCGATGATGTCTGGCGCACAACGAAAATGCTCTGTCAGCCGTATCACGCCGCCAAACGCGATCTGTGCCAGTTCATAAACAGACGTTTCGCCGTCATAAAGTTCCTTGTGAGGCAGACCATCCAAGAAAATTCGGATGAGTTTGGTCACTTCTTCCGCCTGCACGCCGACAGCAACGGGTGTCACCTGCTCGTCGTCACCCACAACGATGGTTTGCCGGCCGAGATACAATGCGAACAATGATGTTGGATCGCACTGGCTGGCTTCATCAATAATCACCACGTCAAATCGCGCCTTGCTCGGATCAAAAGTGTCAGCCACCTCCGCCAGCGGCATGATCCATACCGGCACTGCATCTTTGGCAGTCGTCATTTCACGGCGAGCAGCGGCCCGAAGTTCAGCATCGCGGACTCCCTTACCTGTTTTGGTCAGCTTGTTTCGCATTGCGGCATAAGCGCCGAGGGCCTGTTTTTGCTCGCTGCCAGTTTGCCGGATTTGCTTCATCCAGGTCTGCTTTTCGACAAGTTGTGCGGTGACTTCGAGAAGCTGATGTCCAAGATTTTCAATTTGCCGTTGCAACTGGTCGAGCGACACGTTCGCCCGCCTTTCCAGTTCATCGTGAAGCTGCCGCCATTCCCAAGCAGATTCCGGCTCGCCCGGCGGTTCGGGGTGGTTATGTTTTGGGTGTCGGTTTTCAACGGCAGAAGCCCAAGCTGGTGCGGAACGGCTAATTTGTTTTAGCAACTCGCGGCGGCGGGCCAAATCCAGTTCCAAATTTTTCAGTCGCACCAATTCCTCGTAAGCAGTTTGGTAATCTGTTGGTGAAATCTCACGCAGGGCGCGGCGCAAATTTTGCGTTACCAACGCATCCGGCATGTCCGAAGTCGGGACTGATTGAGGTAATGCGGCAATGCTGGCTCCGAGCCGTTTGTGACGAAGCCACCCGCTGCGTGACTGGAGAATCGCACCAAGGTCTCCAGTTACGGCGCGACGAAGCCGATTCAGTTCGGCGTTAGCGCCCGTCTCCGGTTGCGTAGATTCAAGGAACTCAGGCCACATGAAACCCAGACGTTGGAATTCAGATTCTAGCGGTTGCCACGTTGAATTATGCCATTCCAAGCAGGTTTGAATAATGCCGACAAATTGTTTACAGACTTGCTCCGGGCGGTCGCCAAGTTCCGAGCAGGCCGGGCCGCCCTGACTGGCCATCTGACGTTCCCACCGTTCCGTCAATTCGGATCGAAGTTGCCGCATCCGCAAAAGTGCGCGAACTGCGCGCAGATGGGTCGAGTTGTTTAAGTCCAAGACACGACTTCCAACGCGAACTTTTTCCCTGAATTCAAACCAATGTCTCTTGGTTAATTTGGTGAGCATCCCAAACGAATTGCCGGCATCGTTGTGATGAATGATTTCCTCGACGACCAAAATTAGTTCATGGGGTGCCCGACTGTCAGAAATGACCGGCCCGTGTTCCAACACGAGTGTATGACATTCATGCACCTCGCGCCATGTTGTTTCAATTAGCTCTGTAAGCGACAACCACACGCGACGTGCTTCCTCGCCATCACGACCAGCTTGAATCGCCTCCAATTGCCACGGCGAGCTGTCCCGCAAAAACTCAATCGTCTTGCCCGCCGCTTCCAGCATCCGTTCGAACTCCTTCAAATCCTCCGGCTCCAGCGTGGCATTCCATAGTTCTTCGCGAAAACGAAGCTCATAGGTGGCAAGTAAATTTAGCTCTTCGATGGCGCTTTGAAACTCCTTGGGTGTTGGCAGCGCGATGATTTCCGGCCTGAAGCCGTTTAGTTCGCGCTCGTCACCGGCTGAGATCCGGGCGTTTGTTTGGTAAAGCGCAACCACGTCTGCATACGAAACCGGCAAAGATTCTCCCAGCTTCACCGGGCTTGGAATCCAGTCATCCTTGCCGGCACCCTCCTTCACCCGCTTCGCCGCTTCGATTGGGCGCATTGCCTTGCCGCCGAAAACCACATCGCGAATTTCGTCCTTGCGTGCATCGAGAAATTTTTCACGCACATCACTCAATGCAGAGATAATTCGTTTCCGTTCATCCTGTAAACGCAGTGCTTCGCGCTCCAAGTGCCGGTCGTCTTCTGCCAGTCGTAAATGAATCGTCCGAACGGAAGATTGCAGGTCTTCCTGACTTTGTTTGTCATTGTGAAGGACGCTGATGCAAAGCGGCTGAAGTGCTTCCACAACTTTATGACGCAGAACGCGCAATGCTTTTGGCGTGTGCGCGGTCACGAGCACGCGCTTGCCCTGTGCAAGTAAATGGCCGAGTAAATTTGCAATCGTGTGGGTTTTTCCTGTGCCCGGCGGGCCTTGGACGAGCACGCAATCCCTGCGTGCCAGTTGTTTTGCAATTTCGAGTTGTTCCCGATTGGCCGGCTTACTCAACAAAACATCCGCATCTTCGTTACCAAGGCCAAGACCGCCCCCGATTGATTCCGTCTGGCTTGGCGCACTTTCTGCCAAGCCCAGGATCTGCAACAGCGCTGGCGAAAAATCAAGACGCCCAGCAATATCTTGCAATACCGCGTCAAAAATACTGCTCGGCCCTGTCCTGCGTTGGCGCATGAAGATAACCGGCTGGCGCTCAATAGTCGGGCTGTCCGCCTGTGTTTCAAGGTCAAGTTGGTCAGTGCCGTCGCGGACTGCACCACGGCTGGGAAACAAACCCTGAATCACGCGGAGTAAAAAACCATCCGTGTCGTCCTCGCCAAGTGGTGCGAATTCCGTCTTCTTCAGTTCATCTGCACATCGAGCGAGCTGTTGATTGTTCACCTCTGGCAGGATGCGCAAGAACTCCATGTAAAGTTCCGGTGGCTTCTCGCGTTTGCGAAAAACGAACTGTGGCTGCTTCTTTTCCGGGTAAAATTCCAATTCCAACTTTTGCAGCAAAACCGGATGGCGAAAATTGCCGGCGGCATCCCGGCAGCAAAGTAATCCGTCACCGACCATCAACTCGATTTTTTCGCCCTCACGCTCCAAAATTCCATACCACTCGTAAACCGTTTGGAAAAATGTCAGCGCATGGCGAGCGGGACGCTCATTTGTCACCCACTGCTCGCGTTGCTTTTGCCAACTCTGTAATAGCGTTCGCCGCTGGTAATCATCCTCAAATCTCTCCAAGCGCGTATTTCCACCGCTACCAACAATGTTGCGAGAGGTTTCAACTTCAATTTTGCCTGGAAAATCGCGCCAACCCGGCTTTAACCACTCTGCCAATGATCCTAGCGGTGGTGGACAAGCGGTGATTGTTGGTCGCGTCAGACGAAGTGCAACATCGCTGTCGTCGGTTTCGTCGTCAGTTTTGCCGGTATCGTGAAATAATTCGACACTTGGATGGGCGGGTAAATCTTTGAGCCAAATCGTCCGAAGCTGCTGATTTATATCTCGCACCGGCGGATACCGGAGATCGGTATATGCCTTGAGGAATTCAAAAAGTTTGGTCAACCGTTCGCGCTTGGCTTGCGTGTCGGGTTAATTATTCATGGCCCTATTGTGCCGACCACGGATTCAACTGACAAGCCGCGACAAATCGGGGAAAACCGATTGTCAATCCGTTGCGGAATCAAGGTTACCACGGCACTGGACGGGCGATTTGAAAATCGGAGCGAACGGAACGGCTGTGGAGTCGCGGGATTTTCAAAACGCCCGTTGAGTGCTCGACCGTCTAGGTTCGCATTGCAGACGATTTGTCTGGCCGGTTTCCGAGTGCCCGCAGGAAAGCCGGCCAGTCAAAGCGCCGGGCAGCATCATTTAGATGCGAAAGCCTCAACAAAATTTTAGATTCTGCCGAATGCAAAGCGATAATCCCCAATAAAAACAATAGGAATACGCGCTTTTACAGACAAAAAGTGAGCTTTCATTTTGTGTAAAGATTGCACAAAAGCGGGCTTTTTCTCCGCCAAACTGGTTGCCGAATGAAAAAATTCAGCAGCCAAGTGCATAAAGTGTATCACATACACCTCAACGGGGGAAAGTTCAGGCAAACTGCCAGACATGAAACCGGAATCGGTCTTGGTTCCGTGGTTGAACCAAGCGTCGTGTGCCAGGCACGCCTTGCGCCCAATAGGTTCAGGCAAAATAACCAAACGGAAAATGAATGACGGAGAGAAAATAACGATTGTGCCAACGGGGCATAACGCCATTTGAAAAACCGCTAATATCGCGCGTTATGTTCACAGCCGTCGCACAGAAAAATCTGGCGGATGCCGAAAACTACTTCGACGAGCATCTGGCACAGAACGATTACTACGCCGCCGGTGAAATCCGGCCCGGCCAGTGGATCGGTGCGGGCGCGGAACGCCTTGGCCTAAGCAATGCAGTAACCCGCGATCAATTTCACGCGCTGTGTGAAAACAAAAATCCGAATGACGATAACCGCCTGACACTGCGTCAGGAAAAAACCAATCAACGGCGCGTGTTTTACGATTTCACCTGTTCCGCACCGAAATCAGTTTCGGTGCTGGCAGTGACGATGGATGACGACCGGCTGGTGTCGGCACATGAGGAAGCAACGCGCATTGCGTTCCGCGAACTCGAAACTTTCGCCGCAACGCGGGTGCGCAAGCAGGGCAACCAACGTGACCGCACGACCGGCAACCTGGTCGCCGCCGCGTTCACACACACGAGCAGCCGGGCACTCGACCCGCTATTGCATACGCACCTCACCGTGTTCAACGCCACCTTTGATGAAACGGAAAAGCGCTGGAAGGCATTGCAGGCGGGCGGCATGTATGACGCGATTCGTTACGGCACGGCGGTCTATCGCAATGAACTGGCGAAGCGGGTTCAGGCCATCGGCTACCATATTCGTCCGGCGAAACACGGCTTTGAAATCGAGGGCGTGAGCGAAGCGGTGTTGAAACGATTTTCCAAGCGGTCGCAACAACGAGACGTGGTGGTCCGGGAACTGGAACAAAAGCTGGGGCGCAAATTGTCGAATAATGCCATCGCCCTGGCGGTGCATCAGAGCCGGGCGAAAAAGATCAAGGGCATCTCGACCGCCGAGGTTCGCGGGCAGCAGTTGGCACAATTGCAGCCCGATGAATTGCAGGCGCTGCAAAAACTCACTACGACGGTTCAACCCGTCCGACAGGTCCGCCGGTTCGAACCGGAAAACCAAGCCCTGAATTACGCCGTCGCCCATGTTTTCGAGCGCAAGTCGGTCGTGCCGGAGCATGAACTATTGGGCGTGGCATTGGCGCAGCATCCGGGTGAACTGGATTTGCCGGCATTGAAAGAGGTGGCAAAGTATTCGGCTCATCTGGTCAAAACCGAGCGCGGATTATCCACGCCACAGATTTTGGCCACTGAACTGGATTTGATTCAGACGGTCAACGCGGGTTGCGATGCCATCACGCCGATTCATCCAACATTCAAGCCCGCCGACTGGCTGGGCGAAGATCAACAACGGGCCATTTATCATGTCTTGCGCACCTGTGACCGCATCACCGGTCTGCGTGGCCTGGCCGGCACGGGCAAGACCACGACACTGCACGAGTTGGTAGCCGCCTGTGCCGAAGTTAAAATCGAACTGCTGTTCTGCGCGCCGACGGCAGCGGCAACGGAGGTGCTCCGCAAGGAAGGATTCGAGGCGAAGACGCTGCAAAGTTTGCTGCTGACAAAACCGAAACTGGACGGACGACGGTTGGTGGTGCTGGACGAAGCCGGGGCGGTGGGCATTGACGACATGAAGCGGCTGTTTGACCTGGCGCGTGATGCCCGCGTTGTGCTTTCGGGCGACACCGGCCAGCACGCATCGGTGGTGCGGGGTGATGCGTTGCGGATTCTGGAACAACATTCTAATTTTCAATCCGGCCAACTGACCCGCATCCGTCGTCAGCG
>JANXWY010000352.1 GCA_025350905.1 Verrucomicrobiota bacterium | reverse complement strand
CCCTCAACGCGTGCGGCCGCGCATTGTCCGTCTTAGATTTCGCGGCGCAACATTGACTCCAGCCGCCATGCTTTTCCGTCCGCTCCCGTTTTCGCCTGCTCCCACCCCACGCCGCTTTCCCTCAAAATTACAATTGCTGGGGAAATACAATTGCGCTCTAATTCGACTCACCAAAGCTGCGCGAATTGATCCGAACGACAAGCTTGTGCAGAAGAACATCCGCAAAGCTCGAAGGATGCTAAAGAAACTGAAGGAAGACGAATCCGATCCTATCCATCGTTAAAATCTCTGCGCCATGAAACACCGCACCGAACATCTCTGGTTCGAGACGCCGCACCGGCGGGATTGGTTTGGGCCAAGACTTTTGATTGAAAAGCCGCATGGATGCGCTACGGTTTTCGCCATGAGCAAGACACTTCAAGTCAAAGTTGTCTCAGAAACCTTGCGCACCCGGCTGGCGGCCAGCGCGAGCGAGAACTTCCGCACCGTGGATCAGGAAGCGTTGGTCCGACTGGAGCGCAGCTTTGAAATCGAGGACGCGCTCGTCTCGCGGACACATCAGAAGTGGGTGGATGAAGCGCTGTCCGGTGAGATGCGTTCCGGCAGTGTGAAGCGACTCCGCACCATTGCCCGCAAAGCCCGCGCACTGGCGGCATGAAGCTGGCCTTCAGTTCAGTCTTCGAGGCGGACTTCGCGGAACTCGTCGCCTATTTCCAAGACAATGCCGGTAGTGATCTGTCCGTGCGTTTTGAGAATCAAATTTGTGAGTTGATCGAGTTGTTGATGCAACGCCCGGAACTTGGTCGGCTGCGCAAGGATTTGAAGCCGGACGGAATCCGTTCTTTCGGCGTACCTGATTTCAGAAACTATCTTCTGTTCTACCAGATCAAAGGCGAAGACTTGGTGTTGCTCCGACTACGTTATGGTGGAATGGATTTGCCAGCGCTGCTGAATCGTTGATTTTAATGAAACACCTTACCGAACATCTCTGTTTCAACACGCCGCATCGGCGGGTATTCCGCTTGGTGAACGGATTGACACATTCGAGTCGCGTGGGATAATTCCATCATGAAGCGCGGTTTGCCATCCAGTCCGGTTCCGTCGGAGCAACTCAAGCCCGTCCTGCACGAGAAGATCGAGCGGATGAGCGGCGAACAGCTTGCGCTCCTTAATCGCGTGTTGTTGCAACTGGAAATCGAGGAGCGTGCGGATCGTTTGAGCGAGGCGTTTGACCAGGATCACGCGGCGGGCCGGTGGCAGCGCGTGGCCGAGTTGGTGCGGGAGTTCCGGACCAAACACCGCTACGCATGACGGTCTGCCTCGACACCAACGTCTTTCTGCAAATCTTCGGTCGTAATCAGCCTTGCCATTCCATCTTGCGCGCATTGCTGGACGGGCGGTTGGTGCTCGCGGTATCCACAGAAATCCTGCTCGAATACGAGGAAGTCACCACCAAGCTTTCTGGCCCCGAGCGCTGGCAGGATGTCGCAACCTTGCTTGATTTGCTCAGCCAGCTTCACAACAACGTCCGTCAGGTCGGACCGCAATATCGTTTCAACGTCATCACCGCCGATCCGGATGACAACAAATTCTCCGACTGCGCCATCGCTGGGGAAGCCGACTTTGTCGTTACAGATGATTCGCATTTCTCGCCCCTGAGCTCTGCCGGATACAAGCCGCAACCCATCACCCCAAACGAGTTCATCCGCCGTATTGCGCTTACCGAGTTGAATGAGTGACGCCGATGAAAAATCATTCCGGCGAGCCGAAGTTGCTGCCGGTGGAAACTTCGTAACGATCCTCGCCGTGGCTGTCGTCAACCTCGCATTGAGTCCCGCCGCTTGGTCCGCCGTAGCTGAAAGTCGAATAGTCGCCAGCACCTCAATTCCTTCCTACGACAAACTTGCCGCTGGCCCTTGGCGCCACCGACCCGTGCAGGGAAAACCTTTCTGGTTCACGTTGGGCGGTGGCGACGATAGTCCGGTCCACATTGCCACGCTCAAGCAGCGGCCGATTGCGGACGCGGGTCTGGCCATGTATGGCGTGGCCGAGTGGGAATACTCGTTTCATCACCTCAAGAACGGTGCGCTCGACGGTGCCGGCTACAAACATTACGGCGGTTATCCGCAACCACCGCAATCGCGTGTCGAGGCCGCCGAAGTGGTCAAAGCTTACTTCAACAGGCTGGCCGCCGATGCCCGCGCCAAGGCCAAACCGGAGGAACTGCAGCTGTTCAGCTCGATCAACGGCCATTACTGTTATCAGCACTACGCCTGTGAATGGGGGGCGGACATCGTGGGCAGCGAGGTCGGCGAGAACATCAACAGCACCCAGGCCCACATCGCGTTCACCCGCGGCGCCGCCCGACAATACGGCAAACCGTGGCTCATCGATTTCTCGTCCTGGTACGGCCCCTCCATGTATGACGAAGATCCGAAGAAAACCTGGGGCGAACACTCCGGTCCGGAGCGCGGCCATTCGTTGAGTTTGCATCGGCGCACTTACTACGTCGCTTACATGGCGGGGGCCAACGTGGTGGTTGCAGAAGGCGGGTCGCTCAATTATTTCCGCAGCCAGGCGCCCGGCCCCGAGGGCACGTTGCCGCTCTCGCGGCTGGGCGAAGAAGGCGCGCGGTTCTACGCGTTCACGAAACGTTATCCCGACCGCGGCATTCCGTACACGCCGATCGGGTTGTTGATTGATCCGCTCCACGGCATCTACCCTGGCTTCGGCGAAAAGCTGTCATGGAATGCCTTTCCTTATTCACCGGGTGACCAACGCCTCCTAAATCTCTGGGAAACCTTTTTCCCCGACAGCCTCGACGTGCAGGCCAAGCGCAATGAACAGGGCTATCTCGTTGCCTCGCCCTTCGGCGACCTCCTCGATGTAATTCTCAACAACGCTCCCGAAGCCATTCTCGCCTGCTATCCAGTGCTCATCGTGGCGGGGGAAATTACGCAAGCGGCGCAAACGGCCGAACGGCTTCGCAACTATGTACGCCAAGGCGGAACCCTTTTGCTGAGTGAAGCCGACGCCAAACGAAGCGCCTTTTCCCGCGCGCTAAAGCTGAAGCCGGAGCGGCCGCACCCGGAGCGGCCCGGCTACACTCGCGTGCGGCTGGGCCGCGGCGCCGTGGTGGTTTACCGGGAAGACGAACCGGTCGGCGCCGATACTCTGGCAAAGTTGCTGGCTCAGGTGCGCGAGGAAGTCGTACCGCTGCGGATTACCGGTCGCCTCGAATCGCTCTTTAACCGGACGGCCGACGGCTGGATCGTTACGCTCGTAAATAACGAGGGGATTACGAAAACCTACAACGAGCCGCCGCGCATTGACGGCGCTCCCCAAACGGTCACCATCCGCTACACCGGACCCGGACGCGTACGCACAGCTTGTCTCTGTACTCCGGAAGGCGATGAACCGCTCAACTCATCAGACATTCGACTGACCATTCCGTCGGGCGAAGTGCGGATTGTCCGGCTGACTTTCGCTCATTCGCCAAACCCACAATCGAGCCCCAGATAATACGGGAGCAGAAACACGGCGTCGGTCGCGAGTTCAAGGCCACTACCGCCAGTATTGATTTCGAACGGATCCTGGTTCGAGTGATTGCACCAGTGTTCATCCACCCATTTTCCTGGATCAACAAACCTCCATCGTCCGCGCGGCGCCGGTGGCGGACCGCGCCTCCGGCACCGTGGTGGCTGGGTGGTGAAATGCGACGAGGGCTTACCACCCCCAAGACCCCGGCGCTGACGACCATTCCGGCACCGGACGAAGGTGTGAGCGCACCATGCGTCACTTGCATTTCTCATTTCATTTCTCCTGCTGGACACGGGGCATTGATTCAGACATTCTCGGCGTCGCCCGCAAGGGCTACAAACCACCGAGTTCGCCATGCAAGACACCGCACCCGCGCTCCCACCCGAGCCGACCGCACCGACATCAGCCACGACTTCGCTGGGCGCACGGCTCATGAATGTGTTCGCCGTGCCTGGGGAAGTGTTTGACGAGGTGAAGGCCGCGCCGTCTGCACCGGCGAACTGGCTGGTGCCGGTCTTCATGAACTGCCTGGTCGGAGCCATCGCCGCGATTATCCTGATGTCGCAGCCGACCATATTGCAGGGCATCCGGGAGAAACAGGACGCGCAGTTCGAGAAAATGGTCCAGCAGGGAAAAATGAGCCGAGCCGATGCCGACAAGGCCATGGCCATGGCCGAGAAATTTACCGGCCCGACGATGTTGAAAATCAGCGGTGTGATCGGCTCCGTGGTATTCAGCTTTGGCGCTTTCTTCTGGTGGACCACCATCCTCTGGCTGCTGGGCCGATGGTTCCTGCGCGCCCAATTTAGCTACGGCAAGGCCATGGAGGTCGCCGGCTTGGCGAGCATGATCGGGGTGCTCGGCGTCATCGTCACCCTGCTGTTACAGGTCAACTTTAGCAATCTGACCTCTTCCCCCAGCTTGGGATTGCTGGTAAACAACTTCGACCCTAAGAAGGTCAGTCACCTGGTCCTCGGGGCGGTAAACGTCTTCGGGATCTGGCGCGTCCTGATCGAATCCATCGCCTTGGCCCGGCTGGCCGGGGTGCCGTTTCTACGCGGTGCCTTTGTGATGATACCCGTTTGGCTGCTCTGCCAGGCGGTGATGATTACGTTTGCCGCCTTGGCGGGTCGCCTGGGTGGTTAAGCCTGCGCGCCGCAACCTTGTCGATGCCCGACCGAATGATCTGAATCCAAACCTTCAAAGAATCTCTCATGGCTAAACCCAAGAACCGTCGCAAATTTATCGTGTTCGCCGTCATTCTCCTCGCGCTCGTCGCGGGAACGCTGGCAGTCGTTTTGCGCAAGCGCGAAGTCGTCATCACGATTCAGACTGACAAGGTCGCGCGGCGCAGCCTGACCGAACTCGTGATCGCCAACGGCAAAATCCAGCCGGTCGTCCAGGTGGTCATCAGTCCGGAAGTGGCGGGCGAAATCACTGCCTTGCCCGTCCGGGAGGGCGACCGCGTGAAGAAGGGCGATTTGCTGGTGCAGATCAAACCCGACAATTACGAAGCGAGCCGCAATTCCGCCGAAGCGAATTACAAGTCCGCCCTCGCCGGCGAAACCGTGGCCCAGGCGGAGCTCGACAAAGCCGAAACCGAATTCAAGCGCAACCAGGATTTGTTCGGCACCAAGCTCGTCTCGGATTCGGTGATGCTGGATTTCAAGACCATTTTTGAAGTGGCCAAGCTGCGCTACACCAATTCTGTGCACCAGGCCGATCAGGCCAAATACGGCCTCGACAAGGCACGGGATGATCTGAGCAAGACCACCATTCTGTCGCCGATGGACGGCACGGTGACCCGCCTCCGGTCCCAACCCGGCGAACGGGTCTTGGGCACGTCCTTCAACATGGGCACGGAAATCATGACCATCGCCGATCTCGAGGCCATGGAAGCACGCGTGGACATCGGCGAAATTGACGTCGTCCTGATCAAGCCCGGACAGCGAACGCGCCTGGAAGTGGACGCGTTCAAGAACCGCAAATTTTCGGGCGTCGTCACGGAAATCGCGAACTCCTCGCGCAGCGCCACCAGCGTGGGCCAATCCAGCCAAACGCAGGAGGCCACCAAATTTGAAGTCAAAATCCGCATCACCGAGAAGGAGAACTTCCGGCCCGGCATGTCGGTGAGCACCGAGATCGAAACGCGGTACACCACGAATGTCCTGACCGTACCCATCGCGGCGATCACGACCCGGCTGCCGAAAACCAATGCGCCGGCGGCGACGGGCACGAATTCCACCCCCACGACCAATGCGACCACGCTCGCCGACACGAATACGGCCAAAGGCGACAAAAAATCCAAGGACGCGCCGAAGCCGGTGGAAGTGGTCTTCGTGGTCGAAGGCGATCATGCCAAGCAGGTGCCGATTAAGATTGGCATCAGCGACAACGATTACTGGGAGATCACCGACGGCTTGACGGAAGGCCAGGAGATCGTCTCCGGTGGTTACAAGGCCGTGAACAAAGAGCTGGAGGATGGCAAAAAAATCCGCAAAGGCCTGCCGGAAAAAGGCGACGACAAGGAGAAGAAATGAGCCGGAGCGGAAGCCACATGCCGAAGGCAGAGGCCGGTGGGCGGCCCCGGCCTGATGTCGGCGGGCTTGAATTCCAACCCGCGGCCCGATTTTTCGCGGGCCGCTTCCCGGCTGCATCGTTCGCTCTCCGGTCGGCATCATTTTTCCTCCCATGACCCTCATCCGTCTCGAAAAGATTTCCCGCCGCTATCAAATGGGCACGGAGCTGGTCCACGCGCTGCGCGAAGTATCGGTGGAAATCCAACGCGGCGAATACGTGGCCATCATGGGCCCGTCCGGCTCCGGCAAGTCCACGCTCATGAATCTGGTTGGCTGCCTCGACTCGCCCACCTCCGGCCGGTACGAACTCAACGGCACGGACGTGAGCCAGATGGACGACAACCAGCTCGCCGAAGTCCGCAACCGCGAAATTGGTTTTGTGTTCCAGACCTTTAATCTGCTGCCCCGCTCGAACGCCCTGCACAACGTTGAGCTCCCGCTCATTTACGGCGGCATGGGCGGCGTCGAGCGCCGCCGCACCGCACTGGAAGCGCTCGCCCAGGTCGGCCTCGCCGATCGCGTGCATCACCGACCCAATGAACTTTCCGGCGGGCAACGCCAGCGGGTGGCCGTGGCGCGGGCCCTGGTGAACAATCCCTCCATCCTGCTGGCCGATGAACCGACCGGCAATCTGGACTCCAAGACCGGGACGGAAATCATGGCCCTGTTCGAGGACCTGTCGCGGAAGGGCAACACGATCATCGTGGTCACCCACGAAGAGGAAATCGCCCGGCACGCCCGGCGGATCCTGCGCATCCGCGACGGGTTAATCGCGAGTGACGAATTAATCGGGGCGGCCGCCGCGTCATGAATTTTTTCACCGAACTGCGCGAGGGTTTGAGCATTTCATTCGCGGCGATTCGCGCGAACAAGATGCGCGCCGCCCTCACCACGCTCGGCATTGTCATCGGCATTGTCACCGTCACGCTCATGGGCACGGCCATTGAGGGGTTGAACCGCTCCTTCATGCAAAGTGTTTCCACCCTCGGCGCGGACGTGCTGTACGTGAGCCGGCAAAACTGGATCACCCGCTCGCATGCCGAATGGCTGCTCATGATGAAACGTCGCCCGATCTCGATTGACCAATATCGCGCCCTCGAGAAGCAGTCGCCGTTTGCGCTCGCCGTCGCCCCCACCACCGAGGACGGCATGTCGGTCAAGTTCAAGAACCGCCGGTCGGACAGCGTGGACGTGATCGGCACGACGGAAGCCTATCTGCTCACGAGCGGCGTCGGCCTGATGGAAGGCCGGTTTCTCACCGCGGCCGAAGCCGAAGGCGGCCGGCCGGTCTGCGTCATCGGCAGCCAGGTGGCGACGAATCTGTTTATCCGGGAGCCCGCGTTGGGCAGCCGCATCACCGTCGGCCCGCGCACCTTCGAAGTGGTGGGGGTGTTGGAAACGCAGGGCAGCATGCTCGGGATGAACAGCCTCGACAATCGCGTGATCATTCCGCTCCGGCAATTCACCACCTGGATTTGGAACAATCCAGACCTGGATATTGCCGTCAAGGTCAAGAACGTGGTGGAGCTGGAAGATGCGCGCGAGGAATTGCGCCATGTGATGCGCCGCATCCGCCACGTCGCGCCCGGCGAGCCGGATGATTTTTCCATCAACCAGCAGGACCAGTTTGTGGAAATGTTTCATCGCGTGGCGGGGACCATCGGCGCCATCGGACTGTTCATCACCGGGCTGTCGCTGTTCGTCGGCGGCATCGGGATCATGAACATCATGTTCGTTTCGGTGGCCGAACGGACGCGCGAAATCGGCATCCGCAAAGCCATCGGCGCCAAACGGCGGACCATCCTGCTGCAGTTTTTGATCGAAGCCGCGAGCATCTGTCTGCTCGGCGGACTCATCGGCCTCGCCGTGGCCTGGCCGGTCACCCTCGTGATCCAGAAGTTTTTGCCCGCCACGATGTCCTTCACCATCGTCGGCATCGCGCTGCTGGTGTCGCTGGTGACCGGCGTACTCTCGGGGTTTTTCCCAGCGTGGCGCGCGGCGCGGATGAATCCCGTCGATGCGTTGCGGGCGGAATGAGGCCGGGAAGCGTGATGCGTGAAACGTGAAATGAAAACCAACCGCGCCTCTGAATTATCCCGCTGGCCGCGGCCCGCTGCGAGTTCGGAGGCGCGAGCCGCATGAAACACCGCGGTCCCACCCTCCTGCTGGCCGAGGTGAAGGAAAGTTTTGCGATGGCCATGGCGGCCCTGGCGGCCCACAAGCTGCGCTCGGCGCTCACGTTGCTCGGCGTGCTGGTCGGCGTGTTCTCGATCATCGTCACCATGACGGCCATGCGCGTGCTCAAGGCGAATGTCGAGCGCGAGATCAGCCAGTTGGGGGCGCAGACGTTTGCGGTGAAGAAATGGCCCGGGATTTATTTCGGCGGTCCGGACGGCTTTGAAAAATATTGGCGGCGCAAGAACATCACGCTCGCGCAAGGAAAACTGGTCGAGGAAAAAGCCACCCTCGCGGAGAGCGTCGGCATCGAGGGCAATTTCTGGGGCGGCGAGGTTGAGACGCGCTACGCCAAAACGCCGCCCTCGGTGCAATTGCTCGGCGAAACGCCTGGCAGTTTTCCAGCGCGCGGTTGGAGTGTCGAGGAGGGGCGCGGTTTGAGCGGCACCGACGTCGACAACGCCCGCGATGTTTGCGTGCTGGGCAACGCCCTGGCCAAGACGGTTTTCCCCTTCGGCTCCGCCGTGGGCGAGCGGCTCAAAATCAACGGTTTCAACTACGCTGTCATCGGGGTGCTCGCCGCCAAAGGCGGTGCGCTCGGCGGGGAGCAGGATAATTTTGCCGTGATCCCCATCACCACCGCCGTGAATCGCACGGGCCGCTGGACGCGGAGCCTGACGATCCTGGTGCAGGCCCACGACGCGGCGAGCTACGAGGACACCACCGAACAAGTGCGCGGCATTATGCGCCTGGTCCGCAAGGTTCCGCCCGGCATTGAGGACGACTTCGAACTTTTCTCCAACAATTCGCTCATCGGCCAGTTCGATGCGTTCACGAGCGCCGTACGGATTGGCGTGTCGGTCGTGAGTTCAATCGCGCTCATCGCGGCGGGCATTGGCATCATGAACATCATGCTCGTGTCCGTCACGGAGCGGACGCGCGAGATCGGCATCCGCCGCGCCATCGGCGCGAAGAAACGGAATATCATGACGCAATTCATCATGGAAGCCGTGGTGCTTTGCGAAGTCGGCGGCGCGATCGGCGTGGCGCTCGGGATACTCGGGGGCAATGCCGTCGCGTTCTTCATGAAAATGCCCCCGGCGATCCCGTTCGACTGGATTGTGATCGGCCTGGTGATTTGTTCGATTGTGGGGATCGTCTTCGGCACTTACCCGGCCTACAAGGCGGCGAATCTGGATCCGATCGAGTCGTTGCGCTACGAATGAATCGTAAATCAGGATTGCGGCGCCAGGAAGGTTTGTTGGCACACTCGCCCTCATCCTAACCTTCTCCCCCGGGGAGAAGGGACAGCCGCTGCCGGTCTTGGGTTATGAGGGTGAGCGTCCGGCAAATCCAATCGCAGGTTTTCCGGTGAGGCGGAGAACAATTCTCCCTCTCCGTGGGGAGAGGGCGGGGTGAGGGAGGTAGTAAATCATTCTGGCGTTGGCTTGTTGAAGGAGCGTAACGCCGACTCCGGAGAACGCCGGAATTTTCGATTCAGTCAACGGCGGTCAGACGACGCTCCGCTCCAGACGTCCCCTCCCCGCAAAAATTTATCCAACGCCGTCTTCGACAAACGGCGCGGGTTTCCTAAACTGGACCCAGTGATGCACGAGCACAACGCGCCCCCCGCCGTCGGGACTCCGTCCTCCAGCCCAGGCTTGGTCCGACTGGAGTTCCCCGGGTTCTTTGATCTGCAGGTCAATGGCTTTGCCGGCGTTGATTTCAATAATCCCCGGCTGAGCCCGGAACAGGTGCGCCGCGCGCTGGCTGCGCTGCGCGCCACCGGGGTCACCCGGCTGCTGCCAACCTTGATTACGTCCGCCTTCGAAGATTTTGCGCGCTGTGCGCAAACCCTCACTCGCCTCAACGACCCGGCCATCGCGGGTATTCACATGGAAGGACCGTACATCGCGGAAGCCGACGGTCCGCGCGGCGCGCATCCGCACGCGCACGTTCGCGCCGCGTCCCGGGACGATTTCCAACGCCGGCAGGAAGCGGCGGAGGGACGCATCGTGCTGGTCACACTGGCGCCCGAAGTGAATGGGGCGCTCCCGCTGATCGAACATCTCGTGGCGGCCGGCCTCCGCGTGGCGATCGGTCACACGGCGGCGACCCCGCAGCAGATTCGGGATGCGATCCGGGCCGGCGCGACGCTTTCGACCCATCTGGGCAATGGTTGCGCCGCCGTGCTGCCCCGGCATCCGAATTTCATCTGGGAACAACTCGCTGCGGACGAACTCATGACCAGCTTGATTGTGGATGGCCACCATCTGCCAGCGGCCACAGTCAAGACCATGATCCGCGCGAAGACGCCGGCGCGGACCATTCTGGTGACTGACGCGGTCGCAGCCGCGGGGCAACCGCCCGGCGGGTATGAAATAGCGGGGATGAAAGTCACTCTGAGTGCGGACGGCCAGGTGCGCGACGCCGTCGGTTGGTGGCTGGCCGGTTCGGCCCTGACGATGGATCAAGCCGTGGCGAACACCGTGAAATTCGCGGGTTTGCCGGTGGAACAAGTGTTGCCGATGGCGTCCACCCAACCGGCGGAATATCTCGGAATGAAAACCGCCGGCCGCGTCATCGCCGAGTGGGATTCCACTGCCGATAGCTTGCGAATTCTTCAAGCGTTGGACCTGTGAACCCGCGCTTGCGGTCCAAATCATCCGGTCAAGCGTCGGCTCTTAATCTTAGTCTTAATCTTAATCCTCCCGTACCGTTCCCAGCCGTACTTCTTCCAGAAAAGAATAAGATCGCGATTAAGATTAAGATTAAGACGGACACGAAGTAGCCTCCACCATTTACTTCCCGCATGGCGGCTGTTAAAAACTCCCCGTGTTCAATGCCAGCCCCATCTGGAACCCCCGTTCGTCGACTCGCCGTCGAACACGGGCATTGAGTGGGTTTTGTCGATTCGAGGTTGGCAGCTGCGGGGCGTCCATTTTTTTTGTGGCCGCCGCGTGGTTCTGGTTGGCCTCCGCCGCCGCCGCGCTGGAAGGCAACAATTTCAGCACCAGCGAGTATTTTCCGCCGCCGAATTACACCAACCTCCAGTTTCAACTCTCCGCCGCTCAAGCCCGCACGCTGCCCGGCGATCGGCAGTTGCTCTCCAAAGTCAAATTGCAGTACTTCAAGCTCACCGGCGAACTCGAACTCGTCATCGAAGCGCCGGAATGTATTTATGACCAAACCAATCGCTCCGTGGGATCGCCCGGGGCGCTGCACGTGCAGTCCGGCGACGGACGGTTTCGCATCGCGGGAGAAGGCTTTTCTTATCGCCAGGGTGAATCGCGCGTGGTGATCTCCAATCGTGTGCATGCGACCGTGGCGCTCCCGGCCACCAACGCAGCCGGGCCGCTCGAAATCAATTCGCGCTGGTTTGAATTCGACAAGGAGCAAAGCCGGGGCGTATTTCACGACGCGGTCCGCGGTGGGGATCCGGATTTTGATTTCACCTGCGACCGGTTAAGCGTGAGCGCGGTGACCAACCAATTGGGCACGGCAACGAATCAGCTGGCGTTCGACCTTATTGAAGCCGATGGCTCGGTGGATGTGATCGGCAAGGCGGGCGGCAAACAGGCGGGCCGGCGCGCCTCAGCGCAACGCGGCGTCTACCAACGCAGCGAGGAACAGATCGAGCTGATCGGCGATGCCAGGTGGGAGCTGGACGGGCGCTCCGGGCGATCGGACCGGTTAACCGCCCGGAAAGCCACCGGCAGCGTCGAGGTCGTGGGCCACGTGGCGCTCAAGTCGCCGCGCGAATTGTTGAGCGCGGCCGGCGGCATGTTGACCGCGAGCAATGCCCCGCCGGCTCGGAGCGCGAGTTCCTCCGAGGTGGATTTATTCGCCGAGCGCTGCACGTTCCGCACGAATTCGTTCCTGGCCGAAGGCGGGGTGCGCCTGCTGGACCGGACCAATCAATTGACCTGCGACCGGTTGGAGGCGCACACGGGCCCGCCGCCGGAAACGAACAAAATCGCCACCGCCTCAGGCCACGTGATCGTGGCGCGCGAGGGCAGCAGCATCGTCGCCGACCGAGCGGACTACTCGGACGCGGAGGGCGCGCTCGTGTTCACCGGCGAACCGCGCTGGCGGATTGATCAAAACACCGGAGTCGCAGAACGCCTCACTGTCCGGACGCGGACGGGCGAGGTCTTCGCGGAGAACAACGTCAACGTCACGGTACCATTGGGCCCGGGTACGGGTTCGTTCCTCAGCTTTTTTCCCGGCGAGGCGGTGACGAATGGCCCACCCACGGTGATCGAGGTCTTCGCCCACAGCTTCCTCGCGAAGACCAATTCACGGCAGGTGACATTCACCGGCGACGTGCGCGTGCATCGAGCGCCGCAAACGGGGAGCGAACCCAGATTGCAGAGCGACGAGTTGGCGTTGCGATTTTCGACGAACTCACCGCCGCGCGTCGAGCGCCTGGAGGCACGGCAAAACGTGATTTATGAGCAAGGCACCCCGGGCGAAACGAATCGGGCGCTGATTTACCGCCGGATGACGGCCCCCCGGCTCGCGGCGGACGCCGATCCCGCCACCGACAAGTTGGGCGTGCTGATGGCTGACGGGGGCGTGAAAGTCGAGGAGCCGGGCACGATAGCAACCGGGGACCGCGTGGACTATACGACGGCCACGGACACCCTCAAGGTGACGGGCCATACGGTGCTGGAGATGCCGGACGTGGTCTTCACCGAATCCCCGGAGGTGTATTGGACTCGCGCGGAAAAAAAATTCGTCGCGCGCGAACCTTGGGTGATGAAGGCCAAGCCTGGAGCCTTGAAGCGCGCCGGCGAATCCCCGAAGCTACCGTGACATGAGCGAGACCCAAAACCAGCCAGCCACGGCGCGGTTGCCGCCCGAACCGGCGAGCGACACTGCGGCTGGCAAGACTTTGCTCGCGACGGAAAAACTCGTGAAGGAATACGGCCACCGCCGGGTGGTGAACGGCGTGTCCATCACCGTCGGTGCCGGGGAGATTGTCGGCTTGCTCGGCCCGAACGGCGCGGGCAAGACCACCACGTTCAACATGGTGGTCGGCGTCATCCGGCCCGACGCAGGTTCGGTGAAGTATCAAGGGCGCGAAATTACGGACCGGGCGATGCACCAGCGCGCGCGGCTGGGCATCGGCTACCTGACGCAGGAGGCGTCGGTGTTTCGGAAGCTGTCGGTGGAGGAAAACATCCTGGCGATCCTCGAAACCTGCCGGCTCAGCCGAGCAGAACGCGCGGTGCGTCTGAAATATCTGTTGGAGGAGCTAGATTTGACGGCCTTGGCCAAGAGCAAGGCGTACATGTTGAGCGGCGGCGAAAAGCGGCGGCTCGAAATTACCCGGGCGCTGGTGACCAGCCCCAAGTTGATGTTGTTGGACGAACCGTTCGCGGGCATTGACCCCATCGCAGTTTACGAAGTGCAAAAGATTGTCCGCCGCTTGCGGGATCGCGGGCTGGGCCTGTTGATCACCGATCACAGCGCGCGCGAGATGCTCAAGCTGATTGATCGCGGCTACATCATCGTGAAAGGTCAGGTGTTGATCGAAGGCACGGCGGAATATCTGGCCAACGATCCCAAGGCGCGGGAAATTTATCTCGGCCCGGAATTTAATCTATAAGGGAAAGGCGATCGCAGCCGTCAACCTTCGCCTGACGCCCCGTCCCAAAAATAATCTCCCATGCCCATGAAATCGGAAATCATCACCGTCGAAAAATTTCTCAAGGAACACGCACAGGAGTTGAAGCTGGAACTCGTCGCGGGCGCGAACGGTCTCAAGCGCATCATCCGCGAGCCGAGTGTCAACCGCCCCGGCCTGGTCCTCGCCGGGTTCACGCGTTACTTCGCTTATAAACGCGTCCAGGCCCTGGGCAACGCCGACGTCTATTTCCTCAAGTCGCGGACGCGGCTGGAACGCGAACGGTGCTACGCCAAGCTATTCAAATTTCAAGTGCCCTGCGTGGTGTTCAGCCGCAACTTGCGGCCGGACGCGGAATTGATCCGCGCCGCGAACCGGACCGGCGTGCCGATCTTCCGCACGCCGTTGCTCACGATGAAATTCATCAATCAGGCCACGCTCGCCCTGGACGCAATGTTCGCGCTGCGCGGCAGTGAGATGGGGAGCATGGTGGACATTCACGGCGTGGGCGTCATCATCAAGGGCGAAAGCGGCATCGGCAAAAGCGAAAGCGTCCTTGCCCTCATCGAGCGGGGTTACAGCCTGGTGGCCGACGACGTGACCAAAGTCACGTTGCTCGATGGCCGCGAAGTGCTGGGCACCAGTTCGGAGCTCACCCGCAATCACATGGAAGTGCGCGGCATCGGCATCATCAATGTGGCCTCCATGTTCGGCGTTAAAAGCATCGGCTCGAACAAACGCGTGGATCTCGTCGTGGCCCTCAAGACTTGGCACGACGTGCCCGACGTGGACCGGCTAGGCATGGAACAGCAGTTTACCGAGATTCTTGGGATCAAGATTCCGCACATCACCATTCCAGTGAAGCCGGGCCGCGACATCGCCCGGCTCATCGAAGTTGCCGCGCTGCACACCAAGCTGACCCTCACCGGCTACAACCCGGCCCGAGAATTGAACGAGCGGCTCCTCGCACGAATGGCGGAAACGGCGAAGGCGCAGAAATAAATGGCCTTTTCATCAACATTTGTTAGTTCTAATCACGGAAGACCGATCTGATGAGCGCCAAAAAGTCGCCGGAAGACGACGGAAACTTTTCCAAAGAGCTGACCGTCGTGAACAAGCTGGGCATACATGCCCGGCCCGCCGCGATGTTTGTCAAAACGGCGAACCGCTACGCCTGCGACATCTTCGTCGAAAAGGACGGCGAAAAGGTGAACGGCAAGAGCATCATGGGCCTGATGATGCTGGCCGCCGGTCCCGGCAGCAAACTCACCGTGCATACCGAAGGCAAGGACGGCCACGCCGCCATCGCCGAGATCGAAGCGCTGCTCCAGCGGAAATTTGACGAGGATTGAGGCGGATCAATGCCGTAGGACAGGCGTCGCGCCTGTCTCCAACTCCCAAGCCCTTGGTTCGATTGCAGATTGGGTTTCCAATGCCTCCGTACCCAGCGGGGGTCTGACCCGCTCGCTCATGCAGACAGACGGGACGCCCGTCTTGAGCAATAGCTCAGTCGGTTGCCGAATTCGTCCGGCATTCCAGGTGGTGTGGGATGTGCCCTTCGTCCCCCTTGCGCCCCGTCCCCCGGGTGTGAGACAAAATTCTTCAGTCAAGCTGCCAAGGGGAGAGCATCGTTGCGTGCGGCGTGGGCGTTGAGTCTGTTTTTCCAGAACTCCTCGATTCTTCGGCTGCTGTATATGCAGCGCAGGGCGAGGATGTTTTCTGCG
>JANXWY010000097.1 GCA_025350905.1 Verrucomicrobiota bacterium | reverse complement strand
GTGACATGCAGATAGACCATGGTGGTGGTGATCTGTTGATGGCCGAGCAGCTTTTGGATGGTGTGCAAATGCGCGCCGGCTTCCAGCAGATGCGTGGCAAAGGAATGCCGCAGCGAATGGATCGAAGCCGCCGGGAGGTTGAGTTGCTTGCGCGCCACGATCATCAGGCGTTGCAACGAGGAACAGGGCATGGGCGAAGTGGCCTGGCGCATGCGCGTGACCAGGGCCTGCGGGTGATTGTCCCCGCGGCCGACGTTGGGAAAGAGCAGGAGCGGATGCCGGTGGAAGGCCCAGTAACGCCGCAGTTCCTGGTAGAGGGAAGCGGGCAGCGGGACGACGCGATCGCGATGCCCTTTGCTGTCGCGGATGAAGAGCTTGTGCTCGGCGCCGGCGATGTCGTGGATGGTCAGCGCCAGGCATTCGCTCAGGCGCAGGCCGCAACTGTAGATGAGCTTGATGGGCGTGCGATACCGGCGCAGGCGGATCAAGCCGATCAGATCAATGACCTGTTGGCGCGTGAGCACGGCGGGCAGGCGGTCGTGATCCTGGGTGCGGATCTGGGCGAAGACCGTCCACTGCGGCCGCTGGAGCAGCTCGAGGAAAAATCTGCGGGCGGCCGCGACAGCCTGGCGGATGGATTTGGGTTGCCAATGCTTCTTTAACTTCACGAAGAGGAAGTAATCGCGCAACTGGGCTTCGGTGATCGTGGCCGGATCACACTGGAGATGTTCGTGGATGAGGCGGAGCTGCCGGTAATAAGCGTGGCGGGTGCGATTGGCATCGTAATGGAGCGCCAGGAACTCCGCAAAGCGCGCCATGGACTCGTACGGATGGGAGTATTCCACGGGATTGGCGTACTCGCGGCCCGTGGTGCGAATGGTGGGCGCCGAGGTGGCGGCGGCGGCCGGTGGCGCGCCAGGCTTAGCGCGGTGGAGGTGGGGGTGGCCGGTGAATGAGGGATTGATGTGATTCATGCCCCGGGAGTATCTTCGAGGCGAGCTGAAGGACGATCAAACCTGTGAACCAAAACTCACCACCTCGTCGCCGCGCAGCGGCTTCGTTCAACATTACGGTTGAGCAACGGGATTGTCGTTCATCAAGTTCGCGATTTAGGAGGCTAAAGAATGGGTTCAGGCTTGTCTAGTCGGGGTTTACTGAACCACGACCGGCGATTATTGAACCGGGCATTACGACCGCGGAGCCGGTTCGGCGATTCCCAAATTGGGAGCGGTTGGTTCGCCCCGCCGGACAAAGAAAGCGTGGGCCGTCGCCGCCGCGGCGGCCGAAATCATTTCCGCCAGGGCGGGCGAAATCACATTCGCAAAGACACACACACAACCATCCGCTTCCCCACGCTTTATCAAGTCGCTCGCTTCGGCCAACAATTCATCGCTCCCGCCCACGAAACACAAGCCCGGCCCGGTGAGCCGGTGGCGGATGGCGATTTCACCGATGGCGGCGCTGGGCAGCGTGTAGGTGAAGAGCGTGGGGCTGGGGCCGCCGGCGGCATCACGGCCCTTCCAATACTCCGCGTCGGTGGACAGTGAACCCGCGCGGGCGACTAAACAGATGGCGATGCGTTCGCGCGGAACCGAATCAAAATATTCCACGAATGGTTCGACGGCGAGGAGCGCGAGTTGACTGGCAAGGTCCATCCGGCCAAAGCGCGGGCCAAGGCGGGCTGCGGCGATGTCGGCGCTGGTCACGGTGTTGGTGTTAGTGACGGACGGGTTTGGCATCAGATTAGGATTAAGTTTAAGAAAACGATTAAGAGGGAGAGCCGAGAATCAGCGCGCCGTTCATGCCGCCGAAACCGGTGTTGAGTTTCAAAATGTGGTTCAGCTTGGTGACCGCGCGCGGCGTCTGTACCAAGCTCAGCGGCGTGTCGTCGGCCGCGTGGCTCAATCGCGGCGTGCCCGGCAGCAGTCGCTCCTGCAGGGCCAGCACACACGCCAGGGTTTCGATGACGCCGGCCGCGCCGAGGGTGTGGCCCAACATGCCTTTCAATCCACTCACCGGCGGGCACGTCCCGCCAAACACCGTGCGGAGCGCGGCGGATTCCATCGCATCGTTGTACGGCGTCCCGGTGCCGTGGGCGTTCACATAATCAATCTGGTCGGCGCGCAATTGCGCCGCGTTCAGCGCCGCGCGGATGGCTTGCGCCAGACCGGCCCCGTCGCGCGATGGGCCGGTCATGTGATTGGCATCGTTGCTCGCACCCCAGCCACGAATGGCGATGGCCGGGCGCTGCGCCAGATCCCCACGCACGAGCATGATGGCGGCGCCGGCTTCACCAGGGCTCAACCCGCAGCGGTCGCGATCGAACGGGCGACAGCCGGTAGGATCAAGCGCCTTCAAGGCTGTGAAACCAGCCACGACAAACGCGGACAAATGGTCCACGCCCACGACGAGCACAGCGGCGGCGGCGCCACGCTGAATCAACTTGGCGCCCTGCATCAGGGCGATCAGGCCGGAGACGCAGGCAACGGAGATGGTTTGAACCGGTCCGCGCGCGCCAAATTCGGCGGCGAGATCGGCGGCGAGCCGGTCCGGCTGCAAATGGCGGCGGGCCGAATCCGAACACGGGCGGTCGTCGGACAGTCGCTCCAAGGCTTCAATGTTTGCCTTCGTAGTCGAGAGCACGAGACCGATGCGCTCGGCGGGAAGGTTGGCAAAGTGTGAGTCCGGTTTGACATTGTAGGAGACGACGTGAGGAGTCTCTAACTGTGTTGGATTTAGAGTCTCGTCACCTCGTCTCCTACGGAAATCAGAAATCGCTTCGCGCAAGGCGAAGCTGGCGAGTGCGTGGGCTGGATTGTGGTGGTTGGCCTCCAGCGTCGCGGCGCCGACAATGTTGGTTTGGAAACGCGGACCGGCGAACCGTTCGTCCGGGCGCAGGCCGCTCGTATTATTTTTCAGCGCGGCCCGGAGCGCTTCCACGCCGTGGCCCACGGCGGAAATCACGCCGCAACCCGCAATGGCGACGTCCCGTTCACGCATACAGCGACAATTCGCCTGAAGCGATCAACTGTTCCGCGCACGAGATCGTGCCGGCGATCAGCAACATCGGGCCGAGACGTTTCACTTCGCGCACTTCGATGGTCAGAAGCTGGTCGAGCGGCGGGGGCGCATGGATCTTGAAATTGGAAACGGCGGCCAGCATGCCGTGGTTCGCAGCGCCCGTTGTTCCGCTCGCGCGGCCCCGGTAACCCAGGGCGGCGGCGATGGTTTGGGCCAGGCACTCGACGAGCGCCGCCTCGAGCACGGCCCCATCCGCCACCGCGAAATGATCGGCGGTAAAATGCGTGTGGGCGCGGGCGGTGGTGTCCGTGCAATCGGTCAGCGCGTCAATGAAGCGCATCGGCGCCCGATGGGGGATGAGGGTTTCGATGGCGGCCAGCATGGCTTAGGTGGAACCCGCGGTGGGGCTGGTGGGCGTCAATACGGGTGACGCTGGGTGGGCGGCGGCGGGGGGCGCGGTGCCAGCGGAAATTTCCTGGGCCGGATTCCAGAACGGGAAAAAATTATACCATTGCAGCGGATCGCGTTTAACAATGCCTTCCAAGCGGCGGGCAAAATTGGCCGCGCACTCGCGCAGGTGCTGATTGCGGAGATGATGCGGCGGATGATCGGGAAGTTGGGGCGGGAAACCAAAAAAATGATAATGCCCGCCCGGCTCCCGCAGGCTGAAAACGGTCACCAGCGGCGCGCCTGCAATCGCCGCCATGACATGCGCGCCGACGGGAAAGGCCGCCTCGCCGTCGAAAAAAGGCACATTGGCGACCGGACTGCCATAAGCGCGGTCGCCCATCATGGCGACCATTTCGCCGCGCCGCAGCGCGGCCACCAGGGGAATCGCATCAGTGGCGGAACCGGTCAGCGGCAGCAGTTTAAAAT
>JANXWY010000228.1 GCA_025350905.1 Verrucomicrobiota bacterium | reverse complement strand
TTTGTCGCGGTCAATTGCGCGGCCATCCCACGGGAATTGATCGAGGCCGAAATTTTTGGCGCCGAGAGAGGTGCTTACACCGGAGCCGTCAAGGCGCGCGCGGGTTTGGTGGAGCAAGCGGCGGGCGGAACATTGTTTCTGGATGAGATTGGGGAACTGGATCTCGCGCTTCAGCCTAAGCTGCTGCGCTTTTTAGAAACCCGACGTACCCGTCGAGTGGGTGCCGACACTGAGTATGACGCCGACGTCCGTGTCCTCTCCGCGACCAACAGCCGTTTGGAAAGCGACGTCGCCAAGGGCCGCTTTCGAGCAGATCTTTATTACCGCCTTTCCGAAGTGACATTGCGCGTGCCGCCGTTACGTTCGAGAATTGAGGACGTTCCCCTTTTCGTCAAAGTATTCCTGCAAGCGGCGGGCGAACGATTTGGCCGCCACTTCGAGAGTGCGGAACCGGAGCTGATCAAGAAATTTCAGTCGTGGGACTGGCCGGGCAATGTGCGTGAACTGAAGAATGCCATTGACCGGCTCGTGATCCTGTTCAACGGTCCCGTGTTGCGCGCCAGTTGGTGGGAGCTGCCAGAAAGGCACGCCCCGAGAGCTTAGAAGGCGGTTTGGACGGACCGGAAACGGGCTCAGACTCGGCGACAACTTCACCAACCTTTGCCGGTCGCAAAGAACGACTTCTCCACGCCAGGAAATTGCTCAAGGAAAGCGGTGGCGACCTTACCTGGGTAGCCGCCCAACTCGGCGTGAACCCATCCACGCTTTACCGATGGCGCAAAATCGGGAAGGTTTAGGCCCGGGCTTTCGGACTGGTCCTTCAATTGGGGCCGGCGCGGGGGGCGCAAAAGAAGTCACCACGACGATCAAGGAGTTGAACGCGACGATCGCGTCGCTCGACAAAGCCGTGCCGCAAATCCAGAAGGCTGGCGAAACGTTGGAGAACACGGGCAATCCTCTACTCCATCGCTTGTTCCTCGGCGGGGCGACCCTGATTGCATTGTTCTGGGCCGGAGCGTTCATCTTTGCCGCGGTTTACCGGCGACGGAGCTCCACAAAGACGCCGCGTCAAGCGAGCGACTGAGATCCGCTCCGGGCGCAATCTGAACGGAGCCCAGGTTCTGAGCAAACTCTCCTGCCGCGGCCAACCCGACCAGATCACTTCCCGAGCGGAACAGTTGGACCGACCGGCGTCGCATTGGGATCTACCACCCATTGCCCGGCGTTGGCAGCGACTGTATTGGCAAACGACGCAAGGATCAGGTCAAGGTACTTTGTCAGCTTGCGATACGGCGAAAAGGGCACGTACACGATGTCATTCGACTCAAGCCGCACATCGGGGGACTTACCGGTGACGATCGCAAAATAATCCACGACGGTGATTTGTGGGTTGGACATTGAACCCCGCACAATCGCAACGTGCGACAAGTATGCGTCCTTGATCGGGCCGTAGGCGCCGGCGATGGCCGAAACCAGGGTCGCGTTGTCGCTGAATGGCATCGAGTGCGGCGCGCGCACGGCCCCGAGCACGTAAATCTCCCGGGCCAGTGAAGACGGCACGTAAACAAAATCGTCCGGCCGGAGATAGATGTTCTGCGTCATGTCTCCTTCCCGAAGCAGCCGGGTGAAATCCACCGGCAACACTTGTCCCTGCCGCGAGATGAATCCATGCCGAAGATCGCCCAAGTCCTCCGTGGTTACGGCTGAGCTGGACTGGGCCGTACCCCCCGCCACGGCAAAGGCCTCCAGCACAGTCATCGGCGCGGCCATGGGATATATTCCTGGACGCGCAAATCGTCCGAGCAGCCAGACTGATTTGCTGCCCACCGCGCGCAACGTCACGCCCACCTGTGGGTCCGTAACGTATTTCGAAAGCTCCTTTTCCAGCGCTGATTTCGCCTGGGCCAGCGTAAGTTCCCAGACATCCAAACCCGGCAGCAGGTGGAAATAAATTTTCCCGTCCGGGCCAACCGTCGCTGAGGTGCGCGAGGTCGCCATGCCGATGATTTCAATTTCCAATCTGTCTCCTGGCCCGAGCGTGAACAGGTCGGTGGGCGGTTGCAGCAACGCTGCCCGCTCCACGCTGGTGGCTTCCTCCCGTCCCGTGGCTGCGGA
>JANXWY010000224.1 GCA_025350905.1 Verrucomicrobiota bacterium | reverse complement strand
CCTGGCCTGCGAAGAACCGCTGGAGATCCGCGTGCGCGGACGGAACGTCGCGGTGACCATGCGCACGCCAGGTCGGGACGCGGAATTAGCCGCGGGTTTCCTGTTGACCGAAGGTTTGATTCACAAACGCAGTGACGTGGTGGGCATTGCGCATTGCCAACAAGGCGCCGCGGCGAATTATCACAACACGCTCAATATTTTTCTCGCGGCGTCCGTCCGCGTGGACTTTACCCGGCTGACGCGGCATGTGTTTGCCTCCTCGAGTTGCGGTCTGTGCGGCAAGGCTTCGATTGAGGCGGTCCATCAGCATTTCGCGCCCGTCCAGTCCAACCTCAGCGTCACGGTCCGGACGTTGACCCAACTGCCCGGCCGTTTGCGCGCCGCTCAAGCAGCTTTCGCCCAGACCGGTGGTTTGCACGCCGCCGCCATTTTTGATGCACAAGGTCAGCTGGTAATTTTGTGCGAGGACGTGGGACGGCACAACGCGGTGGACAAAGTCATTGGCCACGGCTTTCTGGAAAACCAATTGCCGTTCGATCAACACATCTTGCTCGTGAGCGGGCGGGCATCGTTTGAAATCCTGCAGAAAGCTCTGGCGGCCCGGATTCCCATTGTGGCCGCCGTTTCCGCGCCGTCGAGTCTGGCCGTGGATTTTGCGCGCGCCAACGGTCAGACGCTGGTTGGTTTTTTGCGCGGTCCGACCCTGAATATTTATTCGCACCCGGAGCGGATTCGGGCGGCGCCGAAAAAGGAAAAAGGGTAGTTTCGCCCCTCAACCCGCGAGCTAAAAATAGTTTCCCATTGACCCTCGCCGCACGGCTTTCTAAGCTCGCGTGTCGTTCCAGTAAACCAAATCCATCTCACAAATTATGAATACAATTGTTCCGCTCATCAGTTCAGGAGTCGCCGGTCCGCTCGGGGTGATTCATCTGCCCCGCCTTTGGCTTAAAGTGTCGCTCGAGGCGCGCGGCAAACTGGCCGCCGGCTATCCGGGCGCCGGCCAGGGCTACGACCAAATGGTCATCGATGGGATCGGCCTCCAGCGCGACGCGGTGATTAAATTCATCAAGGAATCCCGCCCCACCTATCCGCAATTTGAAGCCTGGGTGAAAAAGAACGCCACCAAGCTGGATAAAGGCTCGGTGGATAAACTCAACGCCGCCATTCGGGGATACATCCACGATGACGCCACGCGCAAATCCGTGCTCGGCGCGAACGGCATTGCCGATGATGCCACCGCGCCGAAGGACGCCGTGAATCTCAACAATCTGGACGACTGGAAGGAATTCCACGAAGCCGTGTTGAAGAACTAATCCGGCGCGACGATCCCGGCCGGCCCCGGTTTTCCCTGGGGCCGGTTTTTTTGTTTCCCCACTCGCTGGATTTTTCCCTGTGCCACTCGTCCGCGCTAATCTCCGACCAGCGCTAATTCACCACCCGTCCTGGGAGCGCCGGTATCCGTGCCGGCGAGTTGCGAGGTGTTCCGCTGGAAGCTAGGCGGGAAGGATACTGGTTCGGCGGCCGCTCCTGCTTCAACCCTTACCTGAGCCGTGGACAGGAAAAAGACTTTCAACGCAAAGCCGCGAAGGGGCAAAGGTGCGGATCGGAAGTGGCGGTCAACCAACGTAGCGGCCAGGCATCCGTGCCTGCCGTAGAGCCGTGGCTTCCAGCCCGGCGGTCACGCCCCGCCGCGTCCGCCGCATTGAAGCTTTCGGCCGTTGGCCCGTCGTCGCAACGTTATTTCCGGGCGGTAAGGATGCACGCCCTCTACGTCAGGTCGGGAGGCCGGACGCTACGCGACCGCCACTTCCAGTCGCACCCTGCCCACGTTGCGATTTTGCCATATTACCCTGCGGCTTGGCGGCTTTGCGCCTTGGCGTTGAATTCCGACCGAAGGGTTGCGGCGGAGCGTGCTCGCGCTAGGGTTTTTCCCCGCCGAGCGGAAGGAATTGTTTGGTCTCCGGATCGAACGCGAACAACTCAGCGGTGGCAATCTTGAAGAACCAGCCGTGCAGCCGCACGGAACCGTCCGCGAGCCGGGCCTGCACCACCGGATAAGTGCGTAAATTCTCCAGGGCGAACAGGACATTTTCCTCGGCGGCGGCGGTCGTGCGCTCGGCATGACTCTTGAGATGGTGATATTCGGTTTGCAGGACCTGGCGTACCGGGGCCGCCAGCCCCAGCCATTCGCGCAGATGGGGCAGGGGATTGTCCGGAGGTAAACCGGTAATCAACGCTTCCATCGCGCCGCACTGGGAATGACCGCAGACGACAATGTCATTGACGCGGAGCGAATCCACGGCGAACTCAATCGCGGCGGCAGTGGAATTGGTGCTCCCCGTGGCGGTGGCGGGCGGAACGATGTTGCCGACGTTTTTCACGACAAACAAGTCCCCCGGCTTGCTCTGCGTGATGAGTTCCGCCAACACGCGTGAATCCGAACACGTAATGAACAGCGTGTGGGGCTTCTGCCCCTCCTGCGAAAGCTTCCGGAAGAGCGTCCGATAATTCCCAAACTCGTCGTTATGAAACTTGTGAACGCCTTCGATGAGTTTTTCCATGACGCGAGCTCAAGCCGTCAGCGTCTGGTTTTTCGCGCGGGATTCGGCCGCGAGCTTTTCCTTGAACGCATCCAGCTTGATTTGCATCGCGGCGTCGCCGCTCCCGATGATCTGCGCGGCCAGGAGGCCGGCGTTGCGCGCGGCGTTGATGCCCACGGTCGCGACCGGCACGCCCGGCGGCATCTGCACGATGGCAAACAGCGCGTCCATACCCTCCAGCGCCTTGCCGAGGATCGGTACGCCGATGACCGGCAACGTCGTGAAGGCCGCCGTCACCCCGGGTAGGTGCGCGGCCCCGCCGGCGCCGGCGATGATGACCCGCAGCCCGCGTTCGCGGGCGGAGGTCGCGTATTGCTCCAGATCGCGCGGCGTGCGATGCGCGGAAATCACTTTCGCTTCGGACTGCAGGCCGAATTCCTTCAGCGCCTCGGCCGCGGCCTTCATCACCGGCCAGTCGGAGTCGCTACCCATCAGGATGCCAACGATTATTTGGTTCGAGCTTTTGTTTTTCATCGGAAGTTGATCACGGGTCCTGGCGAAGTTTCGTCGCCCCGGTCGGAATGTTAGGCGCGGCGGGACATTTGGGAAGAAAAAATGAATTCCCGGCGCGGCGCTCGGGCGGGGTAGCGGCCAGGCATCCGTGCCTGCCGTAAAGCCGTGGCTTCCAGCCCGGCGGCCACGCCCTCATCATTCGGCGTTCCGTATTTACGCAGCCCGGTGTGGAAAACTGCTGGAACCGCCTGAAGTCGGAACTCCGAACCGGGGCACTGTCACGCTGTGCCCGAGTCGCTCTCCAGCACCGCCACGGCCGTCGCGTAATTCTGCGTATGGCTGAGGCTGATGAGCAACTGCTTGGCGCCGCGCGTCGCGAACAACTCCCGGCCTTTGCCGTGCAACACCACGAATGGCTCGCCGGATTCCTTCCGGCGCACCTCCATGTCGTGCCAGCCGAGGTGCGCGCCGATGCCGGTGCCAAACGCTTTGGAGATCGCCTCTTTGGCGGCGAACCGGACGGCGACGAACGGGCCGGGGACTTTGTGCTGTTGGCAATAAGCAATCTCGTCCGGCAACAGCAGGCGGTTGAGAAACCGCTCGCCGAAGCGTTCCATCGACGATTGCACGCGGGCCACTTCGATGATGTCAATGCCGAGGCCCAGAATCATGGGCGGCTGCTCACCGTGGTTATGATTTCCGACAACTTCATCTGCCGCGGTTCCATAACTGAATTGTGCCGTGCGACCAAGCTTGAAGTGTGGGCCTAAAGTGTGGGCGCACCGTTGACCGCAACCAACTGCCGTGGCACGAACCGGATAAAGTGTCCCGGTCAGATGCCGCCGGGCGCGGCACCAAAAAAATCCTCCCTCTCCGCTCCGGAAGGGAGGGAGAGGGATTGCGGGAGAGGCGAGGGTAACCTACTTACGCCGGCTGTAGGATGGGGGTCGGGGTGGGCGTGGGTGCGTCGGTCGGCTTGCGCCCGCCTCGCAGGTTCACAATGGAACGCGCGGTCTGATACTCATTGAACAAGTCCGGCACGCTGTCCTTGAACTGATACACCAGCTTATCCAGGCACTTGTTCAACACCGCGTCGGCCTCAGTGAATTTCTCCGCCAGTTCCACTGTGGCCGCGCTGCTGGTCGCGACTTGTTGCCGGGGCTTGGCGAGGCTCGTTTCAAATGCATCAATCTTTTTCTTGAGCGCCGTCAACTTGGCGCCGTGATGCCATAGTCCGCCGGCTCCGCCAGCTCCGCGGTGGCGGCGGCGTGAATATCCCGGCACCGGGCCACCACCGAGGCGGATCGGCCGTCGCGGGCGAGTCGGGCGCTTGGGTTTGGTGGTGAGCGCTAACGGGGCGGCATGGGTGACACCCAGCATGGGCCGAATGCACGAGGTGCGGACGTAACGACCTCCTCGCCCAGCGGGAGAGGATTGAGGTGAGGGAGAATGACCAACCTCACCGACGCCTCCGTCACGTTCCTTTGGAAGAACCGGGCCCAAGGCAATCGCCGCGAGATCGCCACCATTTCCGGTGTGGAGTTTGTGGCGCGTTACCTCCGGCATGTGCTGCCACGTGGACTGCGCGCCATCCGTTACTACGGCTTCTGTCATCCCGCGGCCAAAGCCAACCGGATGCGCCTTCAGTTCCACACCGGACTGGCGGTGGAATTTGGGGCGGCAGTTCCAGCGAACAACGCGGAGTCCAAAACGCCGTTGTGTGCTTGCTGTAGACAACCCATGCGGCTGGTGCTGCGGTTGATCGCGGCTTACAAGGAACGCGGCCCGCCCGCGGCCGCTAACTCAACGCCACGGCTGCAGACCACTCCATCCCTTGCCGCATGAACAACGCCGGAAACATTTTCAGTGCACCCGGCGTGCGCCCGTCTTTTGTCCGGACACCTTGGACCGGCGCGCCAACCCGCGATAACCAGGTTGCTTCAAGGTTGCTTGCCCCGCCGCAATGCCGATCTGACCACCGCTGCACAAAAAGCAGTCTTCAGATAAGACGCGGCCACGGGGAATTCCGACTGAAGACCGCCGCCTCCGCTTGCTTCGGACCCCGATGCCACCAACACAAGTGCCAATAGCCGGGTGCTGACCGTTCGACCGGGCTTGTTCAACCAAGGGCGTATTTGGTCGAGTAGGGACGGTCGTTTGCACGACCGCCCCTCTCTCAGAACCGGACTGGCGTGTCACGCATCCGGCTCTTTGGATGTTATCTCGGAACCAAACAGCGCAAGCTGCGGCTCCATGACCGGTTGGAT
>JANXWY010000197.1 GCA_025350905.1 Verrucomicrobiota bacterium | reverse complement strand
GTCCCTCGTCCGCAGCAGTTCGCTACGATAAAGCGCGCCGCAAGGTTCGAGGCGCTCCGGTCTGGCCACGCGCTGCGAGCGAGGGACCGCTCGCGCTCCGTCAGATAGCCTCACCCGACTTTGATCGCATCCGGTCGTTGGCTCGGGCGCAATCCAGAAGAATACTATTCTTCCCCGTTCGGTTCGGGCAAACTCTCCGCATGGCCTTCCGAATTCACGACAGCATCGTACGTGGCGAGATTGATAATCGCCGGAAAGGAATCGTACGGGGCCAGCTCTGGGTGCATGAGCGCGAGGTCCCGGTGACGCTTGAGCTCCGGGGGAATGCGCACCCGGACCTGGCGGGTTGCCGGCTCCAATTCACCAACCCGCTGCCGTCCCTCCCCCACCCCGGACTCGATACGCTGAATCCGGTTCAGCGCGGCACCATCGGCGAGCTCACGGCCGCGCGCAAAGTCCGCGTGCCCGCCGAGCCCGGGGAGGAATTCCGCGATGGGCCGGAGGCCAAGGCTCCGCCGCCCGGGCGACTGGCCAACGGCCTTTACCTCGAATGGTTCAGCGAAACCAACGGGCGAGTCGTTATCGAGAGCACGGACTACCGGCTGGAGATTTCCGCGCCGGAGTGGCGGATGACGCCGGCCGAGGAACAACCACGGGCCCAGGAGGCCGCGGCGGGTTGGCAGGGATTCGTTGCGCAATTGAATGAAGCGTTGGAGAAACAGCAGCGTGGCCAGAAGGAGCCGGAGGCTGATTGGGACGAACATGATTACGAAAAATTCCTGAAGGAATCCGATGCGCGCACGGACAAGTACCTCGAACTCCAGGAAAAATACGGCGACTCGGACGAAGCCGAGGCGAAGATCGCGCAGGCGATGGGTTGGGATCAGGTGGAGGAGGCGACCGACGGCGAGGGTGGCAAAACGATGTCGGTGGAGGAAATCAACCGCATTTGCGAAGAGGCGTTGACCGAGCCGGAACCGGAACCGGACCCGCTCACTGAAGGCAAGGACTGGATTCGCACGTCGGCCGGTGTGCTCAGGCATCCGCTGCAACATCGCTGCTTCGAGAGTGCGATGAAGTTCTGGCACGCGTGCGGGGAACTCGGGCTTAAACAATCGGGCGACGAGGACCTGCACCGGTTCCTCTTTAAATTCCAAACCACCGGCGCAAAGCTCGCTGGCGCCCTCGCCGGTCTGGCCCGTGGCCGCGATCCCCGCAAAGCCGCCTTCACCGTGGCGTACCTCAAGCGCGCGCTGGATCATCTGCACCAGGCCCAAACCGGGCTGGAAACCGTTGCGCCCCGAAATCTCCTGCCGGAAAAAATGATCGCGGAAGCGCGGCAGGAGCTGTTTGAAATTCGCGAGGGGATTCTTCAGTTGATGGATGATTTTCGTGGGCGCAAGTAGGTGGCGGGACTCGTTGTCCGCGAGGGGCCGTTGCCGGTTCGCCGCCTGGGTCAACGCCACTTTCTTGTCCAACTTGTTAAAAAGGCGACAGCCCGGTCCCGCCACGCACGGCACACCGTCAGGGTTTACGGCCGCTCGCGAACGATGCCACCCCCGCGTCGAGCCCACGAAACTGCCACTGCGGGCCGGCCGCGAGCAAGCCCGTAGCCCCCGTAAATTGGGGGTTGGGTTTACTGATGAATCCCTTTCATGCATATGATGAACACAATCCCAGCCCCAATTTCGATCCGCCAGGGTCGATGGCATCCGGAACGCATACAGAACTGGCATGGTGCGAGTGCTTCCTTCCGCTTCGGGGTCGGCCGTATTGGCCGTTCCGCGAACCTCGTTTGACCGCGGCGTTATCCCGGACGTAAGCACGCCGCTAGCACCACCCGCTCGCTACTGCTCCCTTTCCCGTGGGTCCGGTTGTCGAGTGCGGCGGCGTGGAATCAAGAAGCAATTGAGAAACCTGGCGTTCCCCCAAAAGGAGCTGCAAACCTATGAATCAATATGAACCCAAATGACAACATCGGCCTTCCTGGTCCCCGACGAAACAGCGTCCTGCGCGTTGGTTTTCTGCCGCTCACCGACTGTGCGCCCGTGGTCATGGCACATGAACTTGGCTATTTCACGCAATACGATTTGAACGTCCAATTATCCCGGGAGCGCGATTGGGCGGCGATCAGTAACAAATTTGTCAACGGCGAACTGGACGCCATCCAGGCCCCCGCCAGTTTTCCGTTCACCATTTCGCTCGGCCTCAACTGCGAACCGTGCGCGTGCGTGACCGGACTGATCCTAAATTTGCAAGGCAACGCCATCACGCTCGCGAGCACCCTGAGAAACAGCGGCGTCGTGGACGTAACTTCTTTGCGCACGGAAATTTTCCGCCTGGCCGGCCGCAAGACTTTCACGTTCGGCGTGCCGCATGCGTTATCCACCCACAGCCTGCTCTTGCGACACTGGTTGCGGCAGGGCGGGATCGATCCCGACCGGCATGTGCGCATCATT
>JANXWY010000173.1 GCA_025350905.1 Verrucomicrobiota bacterium | reverse complement strand
AACAACATGCCCATCCTCTGCCAGATCGCACCGGCCCACTTCCGCGCTACCGGCTATGGTTTGTTGAATTTTTTCGGGATCGCCTCGGGCGCCTACCTCACTCCGTTGTTGGGCAAGCTCAAAGACAGCGGCGTGCCGCTGGCGACCGGCTTTGCCTATTGCGCGATCCCGGCCTTGCTCGCTGCAGTGTTGATGTTCTTCCTGCGACCGACGCGGCGGGACCGCGGGGAGGCAATGGCAAATTGAAATTCGGTGTCGACCTCGCCGGAAGGTCACGTGGAAACCACTCATGATCAGGTCCACTTTGGAAATGGAATTGTAGGTGCGGCCCGACGACCTGACATGGGCCAGCCTGTCCATGCGCGCCGAAACAGGGATTGTGTGCTCGCGGCGCATCATGATCAGATGGCGTGCGGCGACGGGATGGGGATTGGCGAGTTTACAACTAAAAATCCCCCAGCTTTATTTTCAGTGCACCAACCGTTGAGAACGACTAAAAGCCGCTTATGAAATTTAAATTCCTCCTCATCGCCATTGCCGGCAGTTTTCTGTTGGTCGGAGGTTGTGCCAAAGACGCTGCGACTCAAATCAAGCCGCAGTCATCAAGTCATCAAACCCAGACCTATGACCCAGCTACGGATACGACAACTATCTCAAAAGACGGAAACACTTGGTACGTGAAGGGCGATTTGGCAAACCCAACCAACGGATTTCAACGGTCTGTTAAGGCAATCCCCACAAATGGCACAGCCGTAAAGCAAACCGCTCCTTAAGGCCACAACCCTGCTATGCCCGGGAGATCAATCGGCAAAATGTGCTTAAATCTTTCATGGAGAAATTTCTTCAGCTCGGCTTTGGCCGGTTTGTGCGCATGGACCCAGATCGAAAGCAAACGCCCGCTCGGTCGCGAGGAAAATTCAAACGTGCGGACTGGAGCGGTGGAGCTTTCGCCGTTCACCGGCAACGTTTAGTTCGAGCTGATCAAGCCAGGGCTGGGCAAATTCACCCGCACCGGCGATTTCCATTATTCGATGGTAAACCTCGCGTGTCTTGGACTGCGGTGGCAAGCGAAGCGCGACACCGCTTTTGGCCCGCACCAAGTGGGCTGAACAATTCAACGCCCACCGTCCGCTCGAAAGCGCCGTCGCCGCTGCGCTCGGCCGGCGCAGTCCAAGACGTCACCAGTCTGGCGATGCCTCAAAGTCGTCCGCCACGTTCAGCCGATCGGCCTTGAAGCGATAGATGGTTTTGATTTGAGCGGGCGTCGCGGTGCGTTCAAACCAACAGGCCGAGCACCACGGGTATTGATTCGCCACCGGCACGAGACCATGTTTCACCGGGTTCTGATGCACGTAATTCAGTCTGGTCAGATAAGACTTTTCGTACGTCAACCGTGTCTCACGGTAATTATGCCAGACTTTGCGGGTCAGCGCGTCGTCGAGTTGATTGATCCACTTGGCCGTGCGCTCGTGCAAGCGACCGAGCATCCGGGACAAGTTCTCCGCGGTTTCCGCAGCCGCCGGAGAATGGCCGACGAAGTGGTAGTGGTTGGAAAAAACCGCCCACGCCTCCAACTGCCAGCCGAAATCCGCCGCGACTTTAAGGAGACCACGATGTAACACTGCCAGTCGGGCTTTACCCTTGAAGTGATGCTGACGCAAATACGTGCTCGCGCTGACAAAGTAAGTCCCGCGAACGCTGAGCCGGTGTTCCGGCGCGTGGGGCCACGGAATTTTTTCGGCGGGCATGAAACAAAGTTGGCGAATTTGGACTGCGGTGGCAAGCGAAGCGCGACACCGCTTTTGGCCCTCACCAGGTGGGCTGAACAATTCAACGCCCACCGTCCGCTCGAAAGCGCCGTCGCCGCTGCGCTCTGCCGGCGCAGTCCAAGACGCTTCCTCCTCAAGGCCACGTAATCAGATAAATGCCGTTCGTGTAATCGCGCGTCTTGATGATCAATCGCTGCACCGCTTCGTCGAATTTCCACGCCTGACCTTCTGGTAAAGAATTTCCGTCCAGCGTGATGCCCGCGGGTTTTTGGTTGGCCAGAATACGGAGGATGTGCGGCGCGTGTTTTCCGGAGAACTCGATTTTCAGCGTCGAACCGGAATCCACTTTCACGGTGGTGGCTTCGGGCTTGGGATGCGTCTCCGGATGCCACAAGGTGAACTCACTCCGGCCTTTTGGGTAGATCAGCCAGGTCGTAAACTCTGCCGAGTCTCGGTCGCCGAATCCTGTATAGTTGCGCGTCACCTTGAGCGGTACGATGGCGCCGTCGCGGACATAAACCGGAAATTCGTCCAGCGGGAAATCGCACGTGAGTTGCTGCGGTCCTTGAAGCACTTCGCGGTCGTCAAACAGGTAACGCCATCCGCCGGGCGGCAACGACACCGTGCGTGTGAGTTTGTCTTCGTGAATGGGAGCAACCAGGAAATCATCGCCGAACAGGTAATGAAATTTTCCGTCAGCGAGTGGTCGCATCAGCGGCAGGCCGCCGTTATGGCACGTCACGACGTGCGAATACATGTAGGGCACCAGTTCGGTGTGCAGCCACGAGAATTTGCGGACGATCTCCAGCTCCGGCGGCGTGCGTTTCCACATCCGGCGTTCACCGTGTCCACCATTTAGGAAGAGGCCGCAGAAAGTCGAAAACTCTGCCCAACGGATGTAGATGTTGGGTGCAATCTCGTCTTTGTCCGCCGCCGTGCCGAACTCCGTGTTGGTGGAACTTGAGGTCGTGGCCTTCGATTTCCAATTGGACAGCAGCGCCGCCGTGGCGGGGCCGACATCGTCCGGATTGCTGCGCCCATGGTAACCGGCGATATCGCTGCCGATGACACAATAGCCGAGCCGCGCGCTGCCGAGAATATCGCTGATGGCGCCTTCGATTCCCCGATCCTTGTAATTCCAAGTGTGCCGGTTGTCGCCCACCCAGGTGACCGGCGCCGCGTCGAGCGGGGCAAAGCCTTCGGGATGACTCCACGGTTGATCCAGCGCGCGGATGAGCGTGACGAATTGGGGATTTTGCGAGAGGCCATGTTGATATTCTTCGCGCGCGAAGTGATCCATGTATTGGCGCGTGGTCATCCAGCCGGCATGGGTGCGATTGAACGGCACGGGAAGTTTTCCTAACCGACCAGAAAAAAAGGTGTCGCAACCATCGAGTTTCCAACCGTCGACCCCCCAGTCGAGCACCTGCTGCTGGAGGTCGTGCCACCACTTCATGGCTTCGGGATTCGAGTAATCAATGAATCCGCCTTTGCCCTTCCACCATTTTATTTGCGCGCCCGCGGCCAGATAACCATTGGTTCGCGCTTCCTCATAGAAGGCCTGGGACTCGGTCATCTTGGTGTCCTTGCTGTAGCTGTCCACCATGCAAGTCATCCAGAGCACCACGCGGTAACCCTGGTCTTGTAGGCCGCGAAAAAACTTCTCCGGCTCGGGGTAACGATCCTCATCCACCTTGAAATCGTTGTAACGCCAGCTCCACGGGCTATCGATCAGGATCGTCCGCACCGGGAAATCGTGCTGCGCGCAGCCGGCCAGCAACTCCTTCACAAAAGCCGCGCTGTTGACGTCGTCTTCCCAGAGCCAACATTCAAGCGCCCACGGCGGGGTGAGCGGCACGCGACCATGACGCGATTGATTGAAGGGAATGCCCCAGAAGGGCAGCACGTAAACGAAATAGATCAGGGCTACCAGCCCGAGCAGCAGGACGAGCAAGGCCCGGCACCAACGGAACCGCCAACTGCGCTTCTTTGGTTTGGGCTGCTCGGTCATGCGGGGCTCCGGATTCTCGCTCGTGGCTGGCGCTGGTTCCGCGTTCAATCCGCGACTTGCAGGCAATCAACGGGCAGCCGGCCGGTCCGGGCTTGCCATACAACGCCGTGGAACTGGCTGCTTAGTTTCTTGCTGGTCCAGACTGGCTGGGTAGGTTCGAGTTTTTTGGCGTAAAGATTCACCACGGTCGCGCGCTGGCCGTCCACGCGAATTTCGGCTTCGCCAAAGTCCGGGCCGCGCGGACTCCACAAAGTCAGGCGGCGGCCGGTGACGTTCCATTTCACCCGGGCTTGCAGTTGCTTGGCGACCAGGCCAGTGCCGTAATGAAACTCTGGGCCGGACTGCTCCTGCCAATCGTCCAGCTTCTCGCCGGCGCCGAGCAACGCTTCCAGGCCAAGATAATTAATTTTCGCGGACAGCGGTTTGCCGTCGATCCGAAATTCGTCCACGGACAAATGCGTGTGGGGTTCGACCCAAAGTCCAATCGCGCCCGGCTCCTCCCTTGCGCTCTTCGCATCCGGCGGGCTCACCCAGAGCTCCTTCCCCTCGCTGCGGAGAGTCACGCGGCCGTCTGCTGAGCGCTCCAGATTGAGTTGCCAGGTCGGGTGGTTGGTCGACACGCCGGCGGCCAGTGTCGTGGCGCGGCCTTGTTCATCCACGCGGATGACCTGCCAGCCCGCGGGCGAAAGCTGCACAGCCTGGAATCGGGTCCGGGCCAGCGGATGCAGCGTCGCGTCCGCCTGTGGCAAATTGGGCCCGAGCGCACCCCGGTAATCCCAGATCACCGAGGCGGTGCCGCGCAAGTGGAGCGTGGCATTCAGCGTGAACTGACGAAACGTTTGTCGCAGACAGGTGAAGCTGGGGCCTTGGTGTCCGCTCAGGACGAAGCCGTGTTCGCGCAATGGTTGCAGCCAGGGCCGGTGCGCAAGGTTGACGGTGCCGAAGCCGTGCGCATCGCGGCTGTTGAACATGGCGCGGAGCGTGCCGTCCGCCTCCACGCAGCCGGAAAAGGTTTGTCCCCAAAGCCCATAGCTTTCGTGCTCCACGTCCTCGCTGTGCCAGAGCGAACCATGCCGGGCGATGTTCCAAGCCCCTGGTTCGGTGGCGTGTTCCAGCGGCGCCAGGAAGAGCGCATTGAAATTGCGATTCAGAGCCACGGACGTGGCGGGTGCATACACAAACCCCGCGTGCGTGAAAGCCGGGAAGAATTCCATCAGCGGAGGATGGAACTCATCGCTCTCCACATGGCGCACCAGCCGCCGCTCCGACCACGGCCCTTCCGGGCGCGGCGCGGTCATCGTGAACAAAGCCCACGCATTCGGCGCGGCGTCCATCATGCCGAGAATGAGCCAGTCGTGGGACCGACGGATCAACGTGGCGGCGTAGGTGCGTTGGTAGCGGCCCAGCAGCTTGGGCAAGGTCGTGTTCCTCGTAATCGGTTGCGGCGCGCGCTGCCATGGGCCTTCCGGCTTTTCAGCCCAGGCGTAGGCCAGTCCACCTTCGGCGTTAAAGTCCAGTTCACCCCAGTCGTAGACCATGTGATAACGCCCCGCCTCGAACACCACGCTGACATCCGGGGTGTGGCCACCTTTATCGAACAGTGCCGCATCCCCCTGCAACACGACGCCCAGATTCGTCCAAGTTTGCGCCCCATCGGTTGAACGATAGAGCACGCACCGACTGGGTCGCCCGCCATAACCTTGGGTGTAATCGCCAACGTAAACGTAATGGTGGCCACTGATGGGATCATGGAACAAAAAACCATTCACGGGCCACTCGAACGGCGCCGCGCCGCGATGGATGGGATTACCCGGTTCGCGTTCAAATGCGTCGAAGGAAGGGTCCCCATAAACCGGATGACGCAGCCAGGTGTCCGCGTGGCGAGCTCGGGCGAAGTCGGTGGCGCTGGCCGTTTGAAGGGCAACCAGCATTGCCGTCACCCCGAAGATTCGCATCCGATGACCCATGTTTGTATAGGCGAGGGTTACTTGGTCGCCAGTTCGAGGGCCAGTTTGCGGATGAACTCATCAAAATAATCTGGTACGTTGGGTCCAAAGAATGACATGGTTCGTGGTTCATAACCGCCCAGGTGATAGTAGCGCGGGGAAATGACGTAACCGACGTAATCGCCGTTGAAACTGGTGACTACCGCGTGGCGGCCTCGGACCTGGAGAAAATCCTTTATGCCCAGCGCTAGTTCGCCGCTGAAGTCACAAGGAGTGGAAATCCAAACCACGTCGTTGAGTCGGAACGCCTGGATGAACGTTTGCTTTTTCACCGTCATCAATTTTTGCGCGAGCCACGGGCGGAGGCGGAGGCCGTCGCTGACGCGCACATTGAGCGGCGGCAGGGACAGGTCCAAGCCCAACATCCCAAACGTGATCGAGTTCGTCAGCGGTGTTTTTGGCAATTGCTCGAGCAAGGACTGCGCGAGGGTTTGCCCCATGCGTTCGGCGCCCGCAAAACCTTCCGCCCCTGGTGTGGGCGAATGGCTACCAACGCCGCCAGCCAGGAATATCGCCGTACCACCGGTGGCCTGCTCCACCGCCCGTTGCCAGCAGCCCGGGTAATCAGCGCTGAAGGCCATCATGTCGCTCGAGAGCACGGTGGCATGGGCGGCAAAACTCCCCAGCACCGCGAGCTTGCCGGTCGTCTGCTTCAACACGACGTAACTGAATTCCGGATCCACCTTCCCCAAGTCTCCCACCAAGCGGTTGTGCACCAATTCTGGCGCGGCGAAGCGGCCATCACCAAACGAAGCGGGCTGGAGATCGGCGACCGCGTCGCGAACCGCGCTGACGATACGATCGGCAAACCAGACGCGCGCGCCGGGTTGAAAGCCGCCGGCGAACGCTTCCGCGACCCGGCCCTCACCCCAGCCTCCCAAGCTGCAATGCGTGTGCGTGGCGCTGAGATAAATCTGCTCGCGGGACAGCTTCAATTCCGATTCGATGCGGCGCAGGGCGGCGGCGGTTACTTCGGGCGGAATGATCAACGCATCCGCGCCGATCATGACGCCCAGGCGGTTTCCGACGCGCAGGGCCACGGCTTTGACGTAGAGCTCGTCGTGGGTGCCCGTGGCGGATTTCCCATGGCGGGCGCCGTAGCCGGCGAGCGGCAGGGAGCGGAATTTTCCGTTCGCGGGATCATCCGTCAGGGCATTGACCGTCGGCGTCAACCGCGCGCGCCCGAAGCCCGCCGCTAATTCGCCCTGCACGACCGTGTTGGTCAGCACGCTGGCGTGCAATCGGTCCGCCGTCTCGACGTAGTAGGGTTCCCGCAAGTACGGACGATAATCCACGCCTGAGAGACACAAACCTAGGGTCACGACGATGAGCGCCGCCGACCCCAGTGCGAGGCGGATTAGAATCCGCGGAACATATTTCACCGGGTGATCGTAAGCAGGTCCGGCTGATTTCAAAGTTCAAAGTAGCGGCGGGCTTGTTCGCTTGTTCGCATCGCTCCATCAACTCCAGAAAGAACACCGCTCAAGTTCATGTTGCATATACAACACGAACTTGGATTGCTGGCTCGCGGGCCACGCTTGGGGGCAGTCGGATTCGGTTCGGGCAACGGGCGGTGACCGGATGGCGCGGCGGAGATTATTTCCCCAGGCAGAACTGGCGGAAGATCGAATCCAACAAGTCTTCCGTGGTGGTTTTGCCCACGATTTCACCCACCGCATTGGCCCCGAGACGAAGGTCGAACGCGACGAATTCGAGCGAGGCATTGGCCCGTAAGGCGGCCAACGCTAGCGCGGTGCTTTCGCGGGCGCGGCGCAGTGCGTCCTGGTGGCGCGAGTTGATTGTCACCTGGGCCATTTCGTTCGTGATCGCACCGGACCAGACGAGGGATTTGATGGCGTCCTTGAGCGCTTCAATACCGTGACCCGTGGTGCAGGAGACCTCCACCATGGGCGGGCCGGTCATCGCCGTGGTGACTTGCGCCGGCTCGGTGGGGAGAGTGTCGGCGCGAGCCGTTGCGGTTATTTTCGAGTGGTGTCCGGGCACGTTCGCCGCGTCCGGTTCGCGCTGGATCGGGGGTCGGTGTTCTAATTCGGCGAGACTCATTCGCGCGGGCAGGTCGGTTTTGTTGCGCACCAAGATGCGCTGCTTTCCGACGAACTCGGCGAGGAACGATTCGTCCTCCGCCGTGAGTGGTTCGGAGGCGTCGAGGACGTGAAGAATAAGTTCGGCGCGACCGAGCGATTCACGACTGCGGCGGATGCCTTCGCTCTCGATCTCGTTCTGGGCCTCGCGCAGCCCGGCGGTATCAATGAACACCACCGGGATCCCGCGTACATTGGCGGTTTCCTCGATGGTGTCGCGCGTGGTGCCGGCGATGGGCGAGACGATGGCACGATCGTGGCCGAGCAGTTGATTGAGCAGGCTGGATTTGCCGGCGTTGGGGCGGCCCACGATGGCGGCGCGGAGTCCGCGTCGCAAAATCTGCCCCTCCTGGGCGGTGCGGAGGAGTTCATCCATGAACGCGATACCGCTTTCCAGCTGGCGTTCCAGTTGAGCGCGGGTGTTGGGCGCGATGTCTTCCTCGGGGAAATCCAGATGTGCTTCGAGGTGCGCCAGCGTGTGCATCAGATCGTCGCGCAGTTGATTGATGCGGGCGGAAAGTTTGCCGGCGAGTTGCTCATTGGCCGCGCGCAAGGCGAGATCCGTCCGCGAATGTATCAAATCGGCGACCGCCTCGGCTTGGGTGAGGTCGAGGCGGCCGTTGAGGAAGGCGCGTTGGGTGAACTCCCCGGGCAACGCGAGCCGGGCGCCGTTTTCCAGTATGATGTCGAGGACGGTCTTGGTCGCCAGAATGCCGCCGTGACAGGTGATTTCCACCACATCTTCGCGAGTGTAGGTGCGCGGGGCGCGCATCACGGCGCAGAGGACTTCGTCCACCCGCTGGCCGGCGCGGATCACCTTGCCGTAATGAATCGTGTGACTCGTTGCCTGGCTGGGTTTGGTGGAATGCTTGCCTAGGGGAACGAAGGCTTGGTCCGCCACCGTGAGTGCCTGTGCGCCGGAAATGCGGATGACCGCGAGTCCGCCTTCGCCGAGCGGCGTGGCGATGGCGGCAATGGTGTCGTCGAACATATCGTCGGGTGAGGTTACCGGCTGAAACCTGCGGGGGGCAAGCCGGTGCGATGGCCGGGTGGTTCGGGCCCGAAGCGCAGGGCCTTCAGCGTTGGCAGCCGCCTTTTTGGATTTCGGTAAAGCGTCCTTCCAACCACTGCCGGGCCTTCTCGTAACTCTGCTTGTGCAAATAGTGCAGCAGGTCCGGGGCGGTGCTCCGCGGCAACTGGTCGGCGACCTCCTTGATCCGCCGAAAAAGCGGCAGCAGATTGGGTTTCGGATTGGCCGTGGGTAGGGCTTTCACCGCGTCTTCCAGTTCGTGCAGGCGTTCGAGCAGGTCGTGTTCGAGCTTAGTCATGCGGAATGAATAACCGCTGGGTGGTGATTTTTCCATCTCGGAATTAATCGGCCGGAAGCACCTGGCTGGATTGCCGGCAAGTTTCGATCTGCATTTTACGAGTGGCTCAGCCGACTTGCGCGCGTAAACGCATGTTCGCGAACCAACCTGGCGGCGATGGACGCGTGAGCTGCAACCGGTCACAGCGCGCGGCTGGCTCGATGCGCCGGTCTGGTTGCGAAGCCATTCATCATCTTGGTCTGGCGACCGCAATTGCCCCATCCCGTCGGATGTAAATGCCGCCGCCAGCGGGCATTCGCTCAGTCATCTTCACGCCCACCCGGCCGCCCCGTTACGCCTTCCCGAAAAACAAACAAGGCATCCTAAGGGATGCCTTGTTTGGGTTTGGATTGTAAAATCCGGTTAATCAGCTTACGGGAAGAGCAAGCGGTTCTGGTTGCCGTCGCCCGTATTCTTCAGCGCCTCGCGCAGTTTGGAGATGCTGAACGCCTGCACGCTACCGTCGCAGAGACCCACGTTGGCATTCTTGCCGTGCTGGGAGTTGTCCATCCAGGCGGCATTGATGGTGGCCGCGTTGGTGCCCGTGTCCGCAGCGAGGGTGGCATATTTCTCCCAACCCGTCACAGCCGCGGGCGGGCTGGCTGAGGGGGTCAAGGTCTTACCCATGGCATGATCGCCAATCAGGAACATCTGAGGGTTGGTTTCGTCAGCGTCCACACCCGTGAAGTAACTGATCGGGCCATTGATGACCGTGCTCTTGCCGGTAGTGGTGCCGTTGCCAATCGCGCCATTGAACGGTTCGCCCTGGCCGTTCGCAACACTGGAGGCGAACGACGTCGCCTGAACGCGGCGTGTGTCGTATTCCGCCGGACAATACAGAATCTTGGGCGTGCTCAATTCGTTGGACATGCATTGATAGATACGCCAGAAATTTGCTGGTATATAGGCGGGAGAGTTGCCGATCCCGTTTACCGCTGCCGCGCCAGCGGCACCGCCGCTGGTGATGTCAACGACCATGGGATAACGGTCGCCGTTGTCCAGTGCCCATTGCCGGAAGGCGAGGCTGATTTGCTTTTGGTTGTTGGTGCAGCTGATTTTCTGCGCCTTGGCTTTGGCCTTGGCGAGCGCGGGAAGCAGCATGGCCGCCAGAATCGCGATGATCGCGATCACGACGAGCAGCTCGATGAGCGTGAAGGCTCGGGTTTGTTTACGGAGGTTGTTCATAATGTTTTTGTTTTTTGTTTTTATTTTTGGGTCGTCAGTGCGCGAACTTTAAAGGCCGTGCCCGCAGAGTCAACCCGATTTCAAAACTTTTTTAGCACTCAAGGTGCCATGCGGCTTTTGTGAGGAAATTCGAGTGAAGCACACGCGGATCAGGTCGCAATGCGCGGAATTTTCACGCGCTTTGCGTGAGGTTCACGCAGCAGCCGGAAACTCGACAACCCGCCAACGGTTGCTAGTCTCCGCCCATGGCTTTCGATTCTTACCGTGACTTCATCAATCAGCTCGACCAGCGAGGCCAACTCAAGCGCATCTCGCAACCCGTCGCCACGGAACTCGAAATCACCGAGCTGGCCGATCGCGAAATGAAATCGGCCGGCGGCGGCAAGGCACTGCTCATCGAGCAACCCACGGTCAACGGTGTGGTGTCGCCTTTCCCCGTCGCCATCAACACGCTCGGTTCACACCAGCGTATGGCGCTAAGCCTGGGCGCGCGTTCCGTGGATGAAGCCGCCGCCGAGCTCGGTGCGCTGATGAAGGCCAAGCCGCCGACTTCGTTGCGCGAAACCATGAAATTGCTCGGCCAGGCAATGGATTTGCGGCACGCCAAGCCCAAGCTCGTCAAAGCTGGCCCATGCAAAGAGGTGATCCACAAATTTGATGCGCCGCCTACCCGCACCAAGCCGTGGCCGGGTGCGCCAACTATTAACGCTTCGAAATCACCTGGCGCAGCGAACTTTTCTCCCTCTCCTGGGGGAGAGGGCCGGGGAGAGGGCGGGCTCTCAACTCTCAACTCTCAACTCTCAACCCTCCTCAACCTCCCCATCCTGAAATGCTGGCCGCTCGACGGTGGCCGTTTCATCACGCTCCCCTGCGTCGTCACCCAGGACCCGGACACCGGCGAACGTAACGTCGGGATGTATCGCATTCAGATCTACGATGACCGTACCACAGGCATGCACTGGCAGCTTCAGAAAGTCGGCGCGCGCCATGGTCGGCGCTACTACGAGACCGGCACGCGCATGCCTGTGGCCATTTTTCTCGGTGGCGATCCCGTGTTCACCTTCGCCGCCACCGCGCCATTGCCCGATGGCCTTGACGAGTTTCTCCTCGCCGGTTACCTCCGCAAGAAATCCGTTGAACTCGTGAAGTGCGAGACCAACGACCTTGAAGTCCCCGCCAACGCCGACTTCGTCATCGAAGGCTATGTTGACCCGACCGAGCCGCTGCGCGAAGAAGGCCCGTTCGGCGACCATACCGGTTATTATACGTTGCCCGAGCCGTATCCGGTGTTTCACATCACCGCCATTACGCACCGCAAAGACGCAGTGTATCCGGCGACAATTGTCGGCATCCCGCCGATGGAAGATTTTTACATCGGCGGCGCGTCGGTGAAACTATTCCTGCCCATCTTCAAGCTGAACTTCCCCGAGATCGTGGACATCGCGCTGCCGGCGGAAGGCGTCTTCCACAACCTCGTCTTCGTCAGCATCAAGAAGACCTACCCGATGCAGGCCTACAAAATCATGCACGGCCTCTGGGGCATGGGGCAGATGATGTTCACCAAATACATCATCGTGGTGGACGACGACGTGGACGTGCACAACACCAGCGAGGTTCTCTTCCGCCTCTGCGCCAACACCGACCCGCAACGCGACAGCCTCTTTACCAAAGGTCCGTCCGACGTGCTCGACCACGCCACCTCGGAGATGGCAATGGGATCGAAACTGGGAATCGATGCCACCAAGAAGCTGTCGGGTGAAGGGTTCAAAAGACCTTGGCCGCCGTTGATCAAGATGAACGACGACGTGCGCCGGAAAATTGATTTGCTCTTCGGCGGCAGCCGCTGACCCGACTCTCAACTCTCAACCATGAACCATCAACTGACTTGCGGCCTCGACGCGACGAAGAAGATTCCGGGCGAAGGCTTCAAACGCCCGTGGCCGCCGCTGATCAAGATGGACGAAGCGGTGAAGGCGAAGGTGGAAAAACTCTTCGGCACCCGCTAGGCTTCGCCGCGTCGCATGAGCGCACCACAACCAATCGGCTCCGCCCTCACCCGGGAAGCCATCCTGCGCGCGCTGAGTTCCCTCTCGGACGAACTCGGCAAGCAAGGCGTCACCGGCGAACTCTGCCTGTTTGGCGGCACCGTGATGGTCCTTGCCTTCACGGCTCGCCTTTCGACGAAAGACGTGGACGCGCTGTTCCAGCCCACGCCGCTGATCCGCAACCTCGCGAGCCGCATTGCCGAGGAGCAGGACTTGCCGACCGACTGGCTCAACGACGGCGTCAAAGGTTTTGTTTCGGCCCGTCACGAAACCACGGCTGGAAATCTCCCGCAGTTTCCGCACCTGCGCCTTACCATGCCCGTGCCTGAATACCTGCTGGCGATGAAGTGCATGGCCGCGCGAATCGGCGGCACGACGGACGAACCGTCCGATGTCACCGACATTATTTTTCTCATCCGCCATCTGAAATTAAATTCTGCGAAAGAAGCTTTGGACCTGGTTGGTCAGTATTATCCGACCAATCGTATTCCGGTGAAAACGCAGTATCTGGTCGAAGGTTTGTTTGAGGAAGGCAACGTATGAGACCGAAGACACTGGCCGAAGTCGCGCAACTTGTGCTCAAAGGTGATTTGTTCGACCGTTGCCTCGCAAACTTTCTCGACGAGTTCTACGCCGAGCCAAATGTAAAAGCACTGGCCGAGGCGCCGGCCTTGCTCGCGCCGGTTCGCGGTGATCCAGGCCACGTGCAGGATGCCTACCTCGCGGCGACGGCGGAAGAACTTGCCCGCGTTCACAGGTTTTCCGTCCCGACATGGGTTGCCGCCGAAACGCGGAAGCTGCATCGTCCGTGGTTTGCGTCGCCGCTGGCAGCTTTGCGGGCGGTTTTGCTTTTGGAAAGTCCCGCGGCCTTTCGCGCGCGAAATCTCTTTGTCAGTGCAAATGCTTTGACCCGCGCATGATAGCCGCCGGCAGCCTACTGGGCCTTGACGCGACGAAGAAGATTCCGGGCGAAGGTTTCAAACGCCCCTGGCCGCCGCTGATCAAGGTGGATGCCGCGGTGAAGGCGAAGATGGAAAAGATTTTCAACCCGTAGCCGCCGAGGCTGTAGGCTATGGGTAAGCACTCGAGAAATCAACGGTCCGAGAGCAAAACCCAGCAGTTCTCATTTTATCGCCGGGTGAGGCGGGAGGGTGAGTGATCTGATGGTGG
>JANXWY010000171.1 GCA_025350905.1 Verrucomicrobiota bacterium | reverse complement strand
CCTCGGGGTTGGGGGCGACGATCAATCGGCGCGCGTCAACCTCGGCACCCTCACCAACCCCACCGGAATTTGGTCCAGCCATAACGGCTGGCGGATTCCGGAGCTGGCGTGGCAACAATCCTTTCGACACGGCGAGGTAGTGGCGCTCGCCGGCATGGTGAGCCAGGGCAATTATATTGATGTGAACTCGTACGCCAACAGCGGGCGCGGCCAGTTTCTAAATTCCGCGCTCATCAACAGCATGGTGATGCCACTGGCCAATTACAACCCGGGGGTAAACCTCCAATGGCAACCGTACAACGATTGGTACGTCATGTTCGGCGCCACGGCGGGCAACTCGTCGCCGGGCAGCACGCCATGGAGCGACTTCACTTGGGACTTTTGGTCCACCGTCTGGGAGATCGGCTATATGCCGAATGATGTTTTGGGTCTGGGCCCCGGAGTCTATCGTATCCAACCGTTTCTGGCACGGGCTGGTGGCCCCACGCAAGCGGGGCTTTGTTTCAACCTCCAGCAGCAACTCGGTAAAGACGCGCCGTTCGGCTGGTTTGGTCGTTTCGGTTTTGGCGGCGACGATGTTTCGGCCGGCGCTTCGGCGCAGGTCGGCACCGGTTTCGTGATGAAAGGCCCACTCCAATACGCCGGACTTGCGCCTTCACGCGCCAACGACTCGATAGGCATCGGGTTCGTGTGGAGTCAACCGTCCACCAGTTCCAGCGCGGTCGCGCACGAGAACGAATATGTTTTCGAGGCCGGCTACGTCTTGCAACTCACACCGACTGCGAAGCTGCAGCCGGACGTGCAAGTGGTCTGGAACCCAACCTACAACCCGGGCGCCAGCCAGGCCGTCATTTTCCAGATTCAACTGGATGTCAGTTGGTAAGTGGCGTCATCCGCCACCGGGAAATCAGTGGTGCACCGGAACTGTGCGAGGGAGAACGCCCCCCATAATGCCAACACCAAATCATTCCACGGGATTGATTCACAACTCTCCCTCACCTCATTCCTCTCCCGCTGGGAGAGGAAGCCGCTCCGTCTACCGCTCGACAACAGTGGACGGGCGAATTGGCGAGCAGGCGGCGAACGTCCTCCCTCTCCCTCTGAGTGAGAGGGCCGGGGTGAGGGTAAAAACGTCCACGGTCTTGCGGCGTGCGAATACCACAGCCGGTGCCGGCTTTTCTCCCTGACCTCATTCCTCTCCGCTGGGAGGGGAGGCCACGCGCGCCGCGTTTTAGCGAAAGAGCGCGCGCGGATCGGGCGCAGGAAAAAACATTTACGCGCAAGTTTGGCCGTGGACAATCAGACGGGCGAAGCCGACAACTGAACCACACAAACTCCAATTCTCGCTTCGGAGAATGAAAAATGAAACCGCTCATCAAACTCTATGCGCGGCTTTGGCCCTGCTGACTATGGACCCCATCGCTTTGCCATCCGCCCGCGCCTGCACGCGGGTTTTGTGGAACGACAACAAGCTGGCCGTCCTGGTTGGGCGGACGATGGACCGGCCGGAATCCACCCTGCCCAGCCCCTCCTCACCTTGTTGCCGCGCGGCCTGGCGGCGCACATGCTTTTTTCCAATGCCTGCGATTTTGGCGCGCGGGACCCGAGCAAGCCCGGCGTCCAGGCCGGTCTGTGGGCGCGATACCTTTTGGACAACGCCGCCAGGTATCCGAAGCCCTCGCCCTGATGGATAAAATCCAGCTCGTCATGGTCGAAGCCCACGGTTTCCGGGCCACGGTGCATCTGGCGATTGAGGATGCCAGCGGCGATTCCGCCATCATTGAATACATCGAGGGCAAATGTGTCGTCCATCGTAGCCGCGAATTTTGTATCATGACCAACGTATCGAAGTATGACGAACAGTTGGAGTTGCTCAAAACGCAAGAGATTCGCGTCATAGCAGAGTTCGGGAGAAAGCCGTCCTCCGAAAAATGACAAGAAGAATGCGGCGACCTGCCGAGCCGCCGCTGCGCCGAGGGCGGGCACTTCACGGGCCGGACTAAACTGCATCGCGTGCGAGGGAGGCGATGATGGACAAAAATCCTTTCGGCCCCGCATGGAACACGGAATTTTGTCGCAGCGCGACGTCGGAAATTAGACCGGCACGGTGTGCCGGGTTGGTTGTTCCAAATGAAAACGTCCTGAAGGGACGCTGGTATCCGGCGCCCCTTCAGGACGGATGATATGTTTTGGCGTGACCAGCCAGCCACTTCGTGGCTGGCTAATTTCCGATCGTCGCTCCGCGACCTATTGGGATTGGATGATGTGCTCTCGGTCTTCCAGGACGTGCCTTACGTAGCAGTGTTTATTTACCGAAACCCTCGGGGCCGAGCGCCCGCTCCAGCCGCTGAATCGCACGGGCTTTGCCCAACACTTCCAGCAAATGGTACAGGCTCGGACCGTGGGGGTGACCGGTGACGGCGAGCCGGGTCGGATGGATCAGCACCCCCACTTTCACGCCGAGTTCCGCCGCAGTGGTTTTCAGCGCGGCTTCAATGCTCGCGGCGTCAAAGGTGGCGAGATTGCCAAACGCGGCGAGGAGTTTTTCCACGCGCGGTTTGTTTTCGACCACGAAGCTTTTTGGCGCGGCTTCGGGGTCATAGGTGATTTCCTCGTGGAAATAAAATCCGGCATACGCGGGCAGTTCGGCGAAGGTCTTGATCTTGCCGCGGCAGGTGTCGAGCGCCGCCTTCACGTAGCCCGTGGCGAACTGGTTGGTGTCCACACCCGCTTTGGCGAAGGCATGGACGGCAAGTTCGTAGAAGCGTTCGGGCGGGAGGTCGCGGCAATATTCCCCTTGCAGCCAGACTAACTTCTCGAAATCAAACTTGGCGTTGTGCCGGAGAATCTGCGGGAGATCAAAGCGGTCGATCACGTCGGCCAGCGAAAGCTTTTCGGTATTGTCCTTGGGCGACCAGCCGAGCAGGCAGAGGTAATTGTTCACGGCCTCGGGTAGAAAGCCTTCCTCGAGATAAGTCGTGAGCGACGCGCCTTGGTCGCGCTTGCTCATCTTGCTGCCGTCGCGATTAAGGATGAGCGGGATGTGAGCATACTTCGGCGGCTCAACCCCGAACGCCCGAAACAACGCGATGTGCTTTGCGGTGTTGCTCAAATGATCTTCCCCGCGGATGACGTGCGTGATCCCCATCTCCAGGTCGTCCACGACATTGACGAAGTGGAACACGGGTTGACCGTCGGAGCGCACCAGCACCCAATCCGGATCCTGCTCCTCCCGATCGGTGAGCGGACGCACCACGTTCCCCACCACGAGATCCGGAATCGTGATCGGCTCCCGGGTCATTTTAAATTTGATGGCGCCGTCATGTTCATACGCCAGTCCGCGAGAGAGGAGAGCTTCGGCACGACGCTGGTAATTTTCCTTTCGCTGCGATTGAAAATACGGCCCGCGCTCGCCCTGGCTCGCGCCTGTGGCATCGGCGGTGAGAGGCCCTTCGTCCCAGTTCAAGCCGAGCCAGCGAAGTCCGTTGAGGATGACGTCCACGGCGGCCTGCGAATTACGCGCCGCATCGGTGTCCTCGATGCGCAGGACGAACGTGCCGCCGGTGTGCCGGGCAAAGAGCCAGTTGAACAGGGCGGTGCGGGCCCCGCCGATATGGAGATAACCCGTGGGCGAAGGAGCGAAACGGACGCGCGGTTTCATGTCGCCGTCAGCATTTCAAAAACTCCGGGCGCTTGTCGAGTGCCGTGATGGCCCGCTCGCAGCCGGTCCCCGCCGCAAAACTTGCGGCCCCCGCCGGCGGCGGCGCGATCGGCCCCAAGTTTGGTCGAGTGCCCGGGAGCAAAAACCGCGAGTCAGAGCGCAAGGACTTTCGCCGCTTCGACGAGGTCCTTGCAGCTGACGATCCGGGGCCGATGCTTGTAATGAAACACCGTCAGGATATTGAGACCGATGTCTTTGCTCGGATCGGGAATCAGCCGCACCACCAGTCCCACACCGCGTTGTTCCATCAGTTCCATCAGGAGTCCGATTTCGGGCACGCAATCAATTTCCATGGCCTCCAACCGGCCAAAGTCCACCAGCACGCGAAAGCCCGGGGCCAACTCGGCCAGCAACGCGGCGAGCTCTTCCCGTCCGCGTTGCAATTCCGCCGGCTGGACCCGCTGGATGTAACTCAGATGCACCAACTGTTTGGATTTGTTCGAGGTCGCCAAAAACATGGACGAACCCTAACCATTCAAACGCCAAACTGCAATTCCAGTGCAGGCCGAAGCGGGCGCACGGGATGATCCGGGCGCATGCCTCCCACCGCCCCCGGCACGCGCCTTCAGGCGGCATCCACCGGCCGAACTTTAGCGCTGCCGCGTGAACGCGGCGTTCCGATTCCGCCACGGGCTTCGCTCTTGGGAGCGGTGTTAGGTGGGGCCGAAGTTGGCCGCCGGCCCAAATGGTGCATTGACGCGACCCGTTTCCATCCTATCCTCTGCGGCTTGGGTTGACGCTGGCGAAACAATAACTCCGGCGCGGACGGAGCTGAGTTAGCGCTCGCTCCGCGGCGTGACGACAAATAGTCGGCGACCCCACTTAATTCATGCTCATCATCCGGGATCTTAAGATAACACTCGGCGCGCGAACGCTGTTCGAGAACGCGTCGTTCCAGGTCAATTACGGCGACCGCGTGGCGCTCGTCGGGCCGAATGGCGCCGGCAAATCCACGTTGTTCTCTCTCATTCTCAAACAACGCGAGCCGGATGCCGGGACCGTGGAGCGCGACGAGTGGACGATGGTCGGCTATCTCCCGCAGGAAGCCGAAGGGCATGGCGATGAAACGGTGCTCGAAGTGGCCACCGGCCGGGTGGATGAATTGCCGCAATTGGAGAGCCGGCTGCACGAGCTGGAAAAGGCGGGCGCGGTGTCCAGCCCGGAATACATGGAGGCGCACGCCAAGTATGACGCGTTGAACGATGCCGAGGTGGAAACCAAGGCGAAGAAGATGTTGCGCGGTCTGGGCTTTCGCGACGCCGATTTCGAGCGCAAGGCCAAGGCGATGAGCGGCGGTTGGATCATGCGCGCGCGGCTGGCGCGGTTGCTGGTCATGGCGCCGGACCTTCTGCTGCTGGATGAACCGACGAATCATCTGGATCTGCTCGCGCTGCTCTGGCTGCAAGATTATCTGAAGAACTATTCCGGCGCGGTGCTGCTGATTTCCCACGATCGCCAGTTCATGGATGAGGTGGTGAGCCAGGTCCACGAAATTGCGGAAAAACGGCTGCACGCCTACACGGGCAACTACACTGATTTCCTGCGGCAGCGGGAGGAGCGTTACGAGCAGCAACTGGCCGCCTACAAGAACCAGCAAAAGGAAATCGCTGCACTCCAGGAATTCGTCTCCCGGTTTCGCTCGGTGACCTCCAAGGCGTCGCAAGCGATGAGCAAACTCAAACAGATCGAGCGGATGGATTTGATCGAGCAGCCGCTGGCGCCGCGCAAGCCGTTTCGTTTTCAGATTCCGCAACCGCCGCGGGGCGGGCAGCGCGCGGTGTCGTTGGTGGACATCCACATGGCCTACGGGACGAACCAGGTTTATCGCGGTTTGGATCTGACCGTGGAACGCGGCGAGCGCACGGTCCTGGTCGGGCCCAACGGCGCGGGCAAATCCACTTTGTTGAAAATTTTGGCCGGCGTGGTGCCGTTCCAAAAAGGCGAGCGCGACCTCGGGCACAACGCGAAGATCGGTTACTTCAGCCAGCATCGCGCCGACACCCTCGACCCGGAGCGCACCGTGCTCGACGAAGTGATCGCCAGCGCCCCGCTGCTGCCGGAGAACGAAGCGCGCGGCATCCTGGGCTCGTTCCTGTTCCGCAAGGACGACATCTTCAAAAAGACGGCGGTGCTGAGCGGGGGCGAGAAGAGCCGGCTGAATCTCATCAAGTTCCTCGTGGATCCGCCGAACCTCCTGCTCATGGACGAACCGACGACGCATCTGGATATTCACACCGTGGAATCGCTCACGCTCGCGCTGGAACGTTACGAGGGCACGCTGGTGTTCATTTCGCACGACGTGCATTTCATCAGGCACCTTGCGACCAAGGTGCTGCACGTGAACGCCGGCCAGATCACGCCGTATGCGGGCGGCTACGATTATTTCCTGGAGAAAACCGGCGGCCTCACCGACGAACGCGCGGCGCTCACGGCCGCGTGA
>JANXWY010000165.1 GCA_025350905.1 Verrucomicrobiota bacterium | reverse complement strand
CCGTCGTATCAATCACCGCAACCGTCTGGCTGCACGTGTTGGTATTGCCACAGCTATCGGCGGCCTGCCAGGTCCGGGTCGCGGCGAAGGTGGAACCGCAATGACCAGCCGTGTTGGTCACCGTGCTCAAGACGGTGAGCGAGCAATTAGCCGTCGGCGCATCAAAGATCCAAGGCTTGCCGACTTGGACGACCTTGTTGCTGCTGCAAGAAAGGGACGGCCAAGCAGTGACGGCGAGAGTGATACTATTGGTCAAGCGAGAACCGCAAGCGTCGCTCACCACAACTCGATAAACTCCCGCATCATTTGTCGTCACGTTATTCAAAACCAAGCTGGAGTTGCTCTGAGCGTCTAGAAGGGTAGCGCTTTTATACCATTGATAGCTCAGTGCCGTCCCGGCGGCACTCACGCTGAAAGTTGCCTTGCTCCCTGAACAATTTGTGAGACTGGCTGGGGCGTGCGAAATGACCAGCGGTGCACAAAAGATCCGCGTAACCAAACTCGAATAATTATTGTTGGTCTTGCCCGTTTCCTCCGCTTCCGAACCAAAAATCTGGGCGCGATTGGTAAGGGTCAGGCCGGAAGCGGTACTGGTGTTGATCCGCACCTGAAAAGTCTTCGTGCCAGCGGCTTTCGGCGCCACGCTGCCCAGGCTCCATGAAATCGAATTGGAGGCCAGCACCCCGCCGCCCAGCGTGTTCGTCACGACGCTAACGTAGCCCGGGAGGAAGTCTTGCAGAAGGACGCTTTGGCCAGCGACCGGGCCGGCGTTCGAGTAAGTGAGGGTGTACGTGATCAGCTCGCCGGGCGCAGCTTGCGTCGGCCCGGTCTTGATAACGAGCAAGTCCGGCCAGGCCCAGGCAGTGGGGACGACCAATAATGACAGTAGCCCGACGCTAAAATTGAAGCGCCATTTTCTGAAACCGTGCCATCGTGTGATTGCTACTTGGGAAATTGCCATCGGTGACTCTGCATCGCGGTCACGCTATCTCTCGTTCACCGCAACCTCAATGCGGGGAATCCATCATTATTGACCCGGAGAATCCCCGATGAGTCGGCCAAGTTGTTTGGGACTCCGAGTTCAATCCTCATCCTGCTAGGCGGCTGCGAGTCACCGAAGACCAAGGTGCTGGCGCGAATTCCGGACTTGCTGTGAAGGGCGGACACGGACTCGATCGCAACCACTTTGGGAGACTCCCGGCGCGTAAATCTGCGCTGTGGTTCAGTGCGGGAAATCATCCGCAGCCCGCCTCGCGGCTTTACTTTCCCATGGCGGTCCCGCATTTTGTCGCGCACATGAGACCTATGCGGACCGGCCTTTTTGTTGTTTGCCTCCTGTTGCTGCTTGCTCCCGCCCCGCGCGTTCCGGCGGCGACCAATAACGCGCCGGATTTTGGCGTCGTTTTCGACCTGGTGCGGACCCATCTTGCCGGCGCATCCGAGGCGGATCTGAATCGGGCCGCACTGGAAGGTTTCCTGGCCGGCTTGCGCGGCAAAGTGCGACTCATTACGGACACCAATGTGGCGAGCGCTCCGACCAACCCTCCGCTTGTGAGCCAGACCAATTTGTTCGACGACGAAATTGGTTACGTACGCGTGAGTCGGGTGGCCGATGGACTGGCGGGCGCGGTGACGGCGGCGTTTCAGGCGTTGAGCGCATCGAAAAAATTGAAGGGGCTCGTCCTCGACCTCCGCTTTGCCGATGGCGAAGATTTTGCGGCGGCGGCGGCCGTGGCTGACTTGTTCATCAGGAAAGAACGACCACTGTTGGACTGGGGGGCCGGTCTGGTGAGAGCCACGGAAAAGCAAGACGCGCTGACATTGCCCGTGGCGGTGTTGATCAACCGGGAAACCACCGGCGCGTCCGAGGCCTTGGCCGCAGTGTTGCGCTACGTGGGCGCGGCCTTGCTGCTGGGTGGCCCGACGGCGGGCGCGGGGATGGTGATGAAAGATTACCCGCTCCCGGACGGTCAATGGCTGCGCATCGCCTCGGCCCCGGTCAAGCTCGGCGACGGAACGGCGCTGTCGGGTCAAGGCGTGAAGCCGGACATCGAAGTCAAAGTGGGCCTGGACGAGGAGCGGATTTATTTGCGCGACGCGTACGGTTTGTTGGGGAACCCCGTCGTCAAGTCGGGCACGACCGCCAACGCCGCAGCCGGCACGAACACCGCAAACCGCCGTCTGCGGGTCTCGGAAGCGGATCTGGTTCGCGAGCGCCGCGAGGGCAGGAGTCTGGAAGAATTCACGCCGGCCCGCGACCGCGAGCCGTTGAAGCCACAAATAAATGACCCGGCGTTGGCGCGGGCGGTGGACTTGCTTAAGGGACTGGCCGTGGTACGGCGCGCGCAGATGTAATTGAACTCTGGGTGACGGTCGCCGATGGCGATCGCCGCCAGTTGTACCGGCAAGGCTATGATGAGTAGTACTTCGAGTAGGTTTGGCGTCCCGGGGATCGCTTCGCTCCTTCTGGGGCGGGGTCGTCGATCGCTCCCCGCAAGCGCCAACTCCCTGGCCCGCTGAGCGCGCGGTTTGGGAGCGGGATTGCTTACAACTTCAAGTCGGCGTCCGTCACCGCGCCGAGCGAGGCACTGGTCACGTGGGCCGCATATTTGGCGAGCACACCGCGGGTATAGCGGGGCGCGGGTTTCTTCCAGGCCTTCCGGCGCCGCTTCAACTCCACCACCGAAACCCCGAGGGTCAGCACGCGCTGCACCGCGTCAATCGTAATCGAGTCGCCGTTCTTCACGAGCGCAATCGCACCGCCAACGTAGGCTTCTGGCGTTACATGGCCGACGACGAAACCGTGGCTCCCGCCGCTGAATCGGCCATCGGTGATGAGCGCGACTTCCTTGCCGAGCCCTTTGCCCATGATGGCGCTGGTGGGTGAAAGCATTTCCCGCATGCCCGGTCCGCCTTTCGGACCTTCGCTGCGGATGACGATGACGTGACCTTTCTTTACTGTGCCGTTGAGAATCGCTTTGAGGGCTTGCTCCTCGGACTCGAACACGATGGCTTGGCCACTGAACTTGAGGCCTTCTTTGCCGGAAATTTTCGCGACCGCACCTTCCAGGGCAAGGTTGCCGCGCAAGATGACGAGATGGCTGTCTTTCTTGATGGGTTGATCGAACGGGCGGATGATGGTTTGCCCGGCGGGGTAGGCCTTCACGTCGCGCAAAGATTCGGCCATGGTCTCTCCGGTGACGGTCAAGGCATCACCCTGGAGCAGCCCGGCATCAAGCAGGGTCTTCATGAGCGGGCGGATACCGCCGATGGCGACCAGTTCGGACATGAGGTGTTTGCCGCTGGGCTTCAAGTCGGCGAGCACCGGCACGCGTTTGCCGATGCGCGTGAAGTCGTCGAGCGCCAAGGTAACCTTGGCCGAGTGCGCGATAGCGAGCAGGTGCAACACGGCGTTGGTCGAGCCGCCCAGTGCGATGACCACGGTGATGGCATTTTCAAACGCCTGCTTGGAGAGGATATCAAGCGGCCGCAATCCAGTTCGCAGCATCTCGACGACGCAAGCCCCGGCCCGACGACAATCGTCCAGCTTGGCCGGCGAGATGGCGTTTTGTGCCGAGCTGTTGGGCAGGCTCAGGCCCAGCGCTTCAATCGCGCTGGCCATGGTGTTGGCCGTGTACATGCCGCCGCAGGAACCCGGGCCGGGGATGGCACAGGATTCAACGGCGAATAATTCTTGATCGTTGATTTTGCCCGCGGCGTGTTGGCCGACGGCTTCAAACACGGACACGACATCGAGCTTGCGCGATTGCGGGTCCCCGGTAATGCAGCCCGGCAAGATCGTTCCCCCATAGACGAACACGGCAGGGCGGTTCAGCCGCGCAATGGCCATCAGCGCACCAGGCATGTTTTTGTCACACCCGCCGATGGCGACGAAGCCGTCCATGCCCTCCGCGCCCACCACGGTCTCGATGGAATCGGCGATGACTTCGCGGGAGACGAGCGAGTATTTCATGCCTTCCGTGCCCATGGAGATGCCGTCGGAGACGGTGATGGTATTAAAGATGATGGCTTTGCCGCCCGCGGCGTTGGCGCCGAGTTCGCTTTCGCGCGCCAGTTTATCGATGTGCATGTTGCACGGCGTGACGTTGCTCCAAGTGGACGCAATGCCAATGATGGGCTTGGAGAAATCTTCCGGCTTGAAACCGACGGGATACAGCATGGCGCGAGAAGGTGCGCGGTCCGGTCCGTCAACCAGAACGCTGGAGTGCGGGCGCAACGAGTTTGAGGTCTGGGCGGACGATTTCTTTTTCATCGGACGCAGAGTGTTATTGAAATCAGGCCGCGGGGCAAGTTGGGGAATGCAGAAACGTCCGCGCGGGCGCATCTTGACACTGCCCCCGACTCGACTGGGAATGCGGAGCGCCGATCTCCGATCCGGCGCTTTTCAATATCTCGCGGGTCGGAGACCGGCGCTCCGGAGGCAGTGTCAAGATGCGCCCGTCCACGCCCGGCGCAAAATTTCCTCGAATCCGTCGGAGCGAGAGTCTAGCGTGGGACCGCCTCACGGGATAATTTATGATTATGAGCAACGAACCGCTAAGCATGGCCCTCGAACAAATTCAAAGGTTCATTCGAGATGAAGTGTTGCCGCTGGAAGCGGATTTTCTTCATCGCCCGTTTCGCGAATTGCTGCCGACGCTGCACGAGAAACGGCAGGTGGTCAAGGCGCTGGGACTGTGGGCGCCGCACCTGCCCAAAGCCCTTGGGGGTCTGGGCCTTTCGCTGCCCGAATTTGGGCGCATCAGCGAGGCGTTGGGCTACTCGCCACTGGGGCATTTTCTTTTCAATTGCCAGGCGCCGGACATCGGCAATATGGAAATCCTGATGGCTTACGGCACCCCTGAACAAAAGGCGACTTGGCTGGTGCCGCTGGCCCGTGGCGAGGTGCGCAGTTGTTTCTCGATGACCGAACCCGATCTGGCGGGCTCCAACCCGGCCTGGATGAATACCCAAGCGCGCAAGGACGGCGGCGACTACGTCATTGATGGGCGCAAGTGGTTTACCTCCGCGGCTGATGGCGCTGCTTTTGCCATCGTCATGGCCATCACCAACCCGGAAGCTGAAAGCCCGTACCTGCGGGCCAGTCAAATTATTGTGCCGACGAACACGCCCGGGTTTCAGCGAGTGCGGAACACTTCGATCATGGGCGAAGCCGGGGAAGATTACGCCAGCCATTCCGAAATCACCTACCAAGACTGTCGCGTGCCGCAGAAAAATCTGTTGGGCCCGGAGGGCAGCGGCTTTGAGATCGCGCAGCAACGCCTCGGCCCGGGGCGGATCCACCACTGCATGCGGTGGATCGGCATTTGCGAACGCGCGTTTGAGATGATGTGTCGGCATGCGGCGACTCGACTGCTCGCGCCGGGCAAGGCGCTGGGCAGCCGGCAAATCGTCCAGGAGTGGATTGCCGAGAGCCGTGCGGAAATCAATGCCTCCCGATTACTGGTGCTGCAAGCCGCCGAGAAAATCGAACGGGAAGGCAGCCGGGCCGCCCGCGAAGAGATTTCCCTGATCAAATTCTACGTGGCCAATGTGCTGCAAAAAGTGCTGGACCGCGCCATCCAGACGCACGGCGCGCTGGGGATCACCGACGATCTGGTTTTATCGTATTGGTATCGTCACGAACGGGCCGCCCGCATCTACGACGGGCCGGACGAAGTTCACAAATCCGTCGTCGCCCGCATTCATCTCAAACAACACGGCCTCAAAATCGCCATTTGAACTGTTATGTTTCGATTGAAGTGTCTCCTCACCCTGACCCTCTCCCCATCCGATGGGGCGAGGGATAATCATCGTCAGTCTCTTCGCGAATCGAGCGTGGCTGGAGAGTATGTCGGCGAATCGGGAGGCGGAGAAATCTTTGCGAGACGTCCATTGCTGTCCCCTCGCCCCATCGGATGGGGAGAGGGTCAGGGTGAGGGGTTCGTTCGACCAAGCAACTAGGCCCGAGCAAGAGACTCCCCATGCTGACCGATTTACTCGATCAACCGCAACCGACCCGGGCGGGCGAAGAACTCGACGTCGGCAAATTGGAAGCCTGGTTGCGGCACGCACTGCCGGACCTGAGTGGCCCGCTGGAGATCTCCCAGTTTCCCAAGGGTTATTCCAATCTCACCTATTTGCTGCGGGTCGGGGAACGGGAGTTGGTTTTGCGCCGCCCTCCGTTCGGCGTGAAAATCAAGACCGCGCACGACATGGGACGCGAGTTTCGTATTCTGTCGCATCTCGTTCCCGTCTATCCGAAAGTGCCTTGTCCGCTCGCCTACTGCGCTGATGAAGAGCTGTTGGGCGCGCCGTTTTACCTGATGGAGCGGGTTGAAGGAATAATCCTGCGCTCGAAACCGCCGGCGGGGCTGGCGTTGCCGCCGCCATTAATGCGGTGCCTCGCGGAAAACTTCATCGACAACCTGGTCGAAATCCACGCTGTGGATTATGTCACCGCCGGTCTGGGTGAATTGGGGAACCCGGAGGGCTACGTCACGCGCCAGGTGGAAGGTTGGAGCAAGCGATATCAAAATGCCCGCACCGAGGACATTCCGGAAATGGAGCGACTGGCTGCCTGGCTGGGCGAAAACAAACCAGCAGAATCCAGCAGCGTAACGACGCGTGGCGGCCACGCGGCTTTGCGCGGCTGCCTGATTCACAACGATTACAAATACGATAACCTCGTACTCAACCCGCAAGATGTGGCGCAAATTAAAGCCGTCCTCGATTGGGAAATGGCGACCCTTGGCGATCCGCTGATGGATTTGGGTTCGGCGCTCGGATACTGGGTGGAGGTCGACGACCCGGAGGCATGGCAAAGGCAATCGTTCGGGCTGACGACCCGACCTGGCAATTTGAATCGCGAACAATTGGTGGAGCGGTACGTGGCGAGGAGCGGACGCGCGGTAGCCAACGTCGTGTTCTATTACGCCTACGGGTTGTTCAAGATTGCCGTCATCGTGCAACAAATTTACGCCCGCTACCAACAAGGGCTCACGCAGGATGCACGGTTTGCGGGCTTGATCAACCTCGTTCGCGCCGGCAGCAGAACTGCCTGTCTGGCTATTGAGAAGAAACGCATTACGCGCCTGGCCGCTGGCTGAAATTTGCATAGCCGCCGACGAACGGCGGCTCAGCTTCAGAAGTCAGGGAGCGGGGGCCGGAAGTCTGAAGTATGAGGTCTGAAGTTTGCGCCATGTTCATCAACAGCTGGAGGAGACAACGAGAGGGGCGTCTCGAAATTCTTTGAGGGTTAGGCCTGCAATCTAGTCCCCTGCCAATCCGCCTTGGCGTCATTCCAATGCCGTTGATGATCCCGGTTGGCGTGCGGGATGCAAAAGACAAGGCAGTGGCCGCCTTCGATTCGGTAGAAAAACTTCTGCGGGAAACGGCGGCTGGGCAAATGCCGAAAGGCGCGGTCGTCGACAGTATCAGGAATTCGATTGTCTTGCGGGCAGCGCGCCGTAAAATTTGCGCGTTATGAAGCTCTTCACCTTTAGCGGTGTCTCCGCGTCGCTGTCCGGGGTTAATGCCGGTTTGGGATTGATCGAGCTGGCCAAGCACGTCGTGGACGCGATGCCGACGGAGCATGCGACGGCTTATCGGGGCATTGACGATGCGGATCATTTTCGCAGTTACGTCAATTTTGGAACCATGCTCGGGGTTTTTCAGGATCTCGTGCGATTGGACGGCAGCACCGTGCTGAACGAGGAGGCCGGCCGGTTGTCTCCGCAATATGCCGCGGCCCTGGCGAACGCCGCAGCCGAGGCTCCGGCGGAGGACGTGTTGATTCTGGCGCATAGCCAGGGCACTAACAACCTGACTTGGACACTGCTGGAACTGGCCCGCAAGCATGCAGACTTTTTTGAGAAGCGTTCCGTTCGGTGCGCCTTGTTCGACCCGAAGGTCGGGCGGAATTACATGGAACAAATTTTCGGGACGTTCTCCCCGGAACAACTAAGCTTTCTGTTTTTCCAAAGTCAAAATGACATCCTTGGCGATCAGGGCATGTTGCTTCCAAAGTTCATCGAGGAATTCCCGCACGGCAATCACCTCTGGGTCAAAGGGCTGGATCATGGGTCCATTCGAGAATGGGCGGTCCTGAACAAGCCGCAGTGCTGGCTAGACCTCTTCGGTTTCCAGAAATTTGACCGCGCTTGGCGTCAGAAAGTCATCGAACTGAAACAGGAACTGCGCGGCGGACAACTGGGAACCGTGCAACTGCTCCGACTGGATAAATGGGTCAACCAATACGCCAAGGATGAAATGGCGTCGGACAAACTTACGGAGGCACTACTCGGGTTTCTGCTGGAGCAGCTCCCCGAAAAATTCAAGTCAAAAATGGGATGATTCGTGGTTTCGCCGACACCGAGAGGTCACGGGCAGCTCCGCGGAAAGATGTCAACTGCCGAGGTTGGAAGCCGGAAGGCAGAAGCCGGAGATTGAAAGCCAGCTGGCTGAGTGCGGGCATGGAACCCTCGTGCCTAATCGATTGATCAAAAATTTACTCGATGCGTTTCCGTGCTGATGCTTAGCCGGTTCAAAGTTTTTAAGTGCTCGCTCGTGGCCCGGTGCGATTAACACCAACACGTCCTGCGGCCCGACTAGCGCCAGCGCAATGGGCTACTGATCCACCAGACCTTGGCCTGACACCAACAATGGTTCCGTTCATTGGGGCGTGGTGCGTTCTCAGGCGGGTTAACGCAGGCGAAAGAACCGATGCTCGCCGTCGGTCGGCACGGCGATGCTGTGGCGTCCATACAGCATGAAGGGCGTGGCGTCGGAGGCAGCCCAAGGACCGTCCGTGCTGATGGCGGATTCGACGGTCCAGCCCAATTCCTCACCTGGCCAGGACAGCAGCACTGCCGGGGCGATGGCCAACGGCGGTGGCGGAATCGGGCAAATCACCAACGTACCTGTTTCGGTGGCGCTTGCGAGGGGCTCGACATTGATACTGTTAGTCACATTGCAGAAACGATTGCTCGTGACTTGAGCATCGATGGCGGCGCCCAGGATAGTGCCGAAGGTTGGGTCGTCAGCCAGCAGTCGAATGCCTTCCGGCATATCCTCGAATTGGTTGTTGGCTACCGTCACGTTCGTTCCGCTCAACGCCAATCCCAGCGGAAGAATGCCGGGTGCGGTGCCTTGGAGGCGGTTGTTTCTGATCGCGCTGTTATCAGCTTTGACCAAGGCGATGTGCTCCTGGTTATCCCGGAGGTTGTTTCCTTCGATAATGAGGGGCTGGGCAATGTCAAAAGTGGGTAAATGCGCCTCGCTGTCGATGCGCTCACTCATCGCCCAGCCGACGATCTTGCGGCTATAGCGGTCCAGGATGGCGGCCAGATAAAGCCAGCCTTCCTGCGTGTCAATGTAGGTGATATCGCCCACCCAGATTTGATTGGGCGCGGCGGCCGCAGGGGCTCCCGAACTCCAGTTCGCGTTCCCGCCGGTCGCTGTGCGCAACGGACTCACCCGCCCGAACGAATAGGCGCGATTGTGACCGTTGAACTTTATTTTTCATTTTCCGAAGGAGTTGTTTTGCCTTGGCGCAGCGATTCGCCTTTGAGCTCGATCCGGTAGGCGTTATGGACCAAGCGATCCAGGATGGCATCAGCCACAGTGGCATCGGCAATGACTTCGTGCCACTGGTTGACCGGGAACTGGCTGGTAATGAGCGTGGCGCCCTGGCCTTGGCGGTCATCGAGCATCTCCAGGAACTCGCGGTATAATTTCCCCGGCACGCTGGCGATGCCCAAATCATCCACCAGGATCAGGGGTGCGCGAGCCAGCTTCTTGAGCAACGGCAAGAGGCTTCCGTCGGCGCGGGCTGTTTCCAGCGCCCGGAACAATTTGGGCGCATAGAAGCAGCGGGTGCCGTAACCTTCACGACAAGCTTGGTTGCCCACCGCACAACGAGAAGCGCAAGAGCCTGACCCTTCGCCTCGAAGTGAAGAAAGAGACGGTCCTGGTCGGCGAGGTCGAATTTTAGTTGGATTGTTTCACCACGAAAACCAATGCCATTACGGAGCCCGACGCAACCCCTACATGTGATAAGTTCACACTTTATGGTTGACAGCTCGGATGCTATGTGTGAAGTATTCACACATAGCTATGACTTCGCTGAATCAAAATGAATTGGAGGCGCTCCGCATCCTTTGGACGCAGGACGAATTGAAACCGGCAGAAATCCAGGCGCAGTTCTCGTGGCCGATTGAAAACGCGACGCTGCGCTCGGTTCTGGTCAACCTGATCGAGAAGAAGCACGTCGCCCGCCGGTTGCAGGGGAAGGCGTTTTTCTATGCGGCCAAGGTTCCCAAAGCCACCTTGCTGCAGACCATGATGCACACGCTGGCACAGGTCTTTGCGGGCGGCTCCCACCAGGAATTGGTCGTTCAATTGATGGAAACATCCGACCTCAACCCGGCGGACCTCAAACTTCTCCACAAAACCGCCGCCGGGTTGCCGGTCAAAAAATCCAAAGGGAAATCAAAATGAACCTGGAAACCTTCCTTGCCTCGCCAGGACTCGTAATTCTATTCAAATGGACTTCGCTGCTCGCCTTGGGCTGGGTGACCCATTGGGGTTTGCGTCACCGCCATGCCCGCGGGCGGCTAATTCTCTGGCGCGGCATCCTCGGTATCGGTCTGGCCCTGCCACTCGTGCTATTGTTCCCTGTCCCTGGGCTCAAGATCCCGATCGCCAGCGATGCAGTTGCCCCAAGTGAATTTGCCAGCTCAATCTCGCCGCCGTCCGCTGTCAATCCAAACCAGGCGGCCGCATCAGTGGCGCAGCCGACGCAAGTGCCGATTACGATCGCCCGCACTTCGGTCAGCGGAAATCCGGTCCAAGCTCCACCGCCAGCAAAGTCGATTTCATGGGAAAGGATTCTCATGATGATCTGGGTTTTGGGTTGCGTGTTTGGCGTCGCCCGGCTCGTTCGGGTACAGCTTCGACTTTCACGTTTGCGAAACGAATCCTGCCACTCGAGTCCAGACCTTCAGCAGCGGCTAGAACAAGTCCAGGGCCGGCTGAATGTTCGGCGAGCGATAGCGGTTAAAGTTTCAGAGTGGGCCACTTCACCGTTTGTCTGCGGCCTGTTCAAGCCGACGATCATCCTGCCACGAACACTGACGCAGCAGCTTTCGCCGGGCGAAATATCCGCACTCTTGAGCCACGAAATCGCACACGTGCGCCAGCACGACCTGGTTTGGTGCGTGGCTTGGCGGTGGATGAAAGCCGTTTCCTGGTTTCATCCGCTCGTGTGGTACATTCCGGCCGCCCACAACCTCGCTTGTGAACAGGAAGCTGACCGGATTGCCTCGGGCCAATTAGCGGACCAGGATTCCTATCCCCAGATGTTGGCCCGGCTCGCTTTGCGGGTGCTGGCTTTGCCGGCTGTTGAGACGCAACTGACGGTCAATGGGAGTTCGCAGATTGCGCGGCGGTTGACTCATCTTAGCCAAAAGGGTCTGGCCGTCTGGAATTGGCGACATTCTGTGGCGGCATTCAGCCTGGTGGGGTTGTTGTGCCTGATGACCGCCGGTTGCGAGTTTACAAAAGGGAATCCGGCTGGCTCAACCGTTGCGACGCCGGTTGAATTCAAAGAAACGCTGGTGGTGGTGCAGGACCAAGACGGGAAACCTATTGAAGGCGCAACGGTGTTACCCGACGGTTTCCGGGTCAAAGGCCTGCATGGGGCCGACGCTTACCATTGGGGACCAAAGCAATTTGGTGGCCCGGTAAAGGCCCTCACTGATCACGAGGGCAAAGCTTATGTGAAGTATCCGGTGATGGGGATACCGGAAGAAAAGGAGCTTACGGGCCAGCTGATCTTTTCGGTGCTCCATCCGGAATATGCGTCGGTACGGTTGCAGGAGTATTCGGTGGATAGCCCGGAAAAACCGATTCAATTGACTCGTGGCATTCATTTGCAGATCTCGGGTTATTTCGGCGGCGACCATCAACCGGTGATGGAACTTGTTCCAAATCTCAGCGAGGAAGGAGTGCATCCGGAAGATTGGCAAAAAAAGGACCACGGAGTGCTGGCATATCATAAACTGTCTCAGGGCGGACATCTGCTCCAGCTCATGGGAAGGCTGCCCTCCGGCGAGATTGTTTATAGCGAAGGCTTCGCTTTCACCGCAGAGCAGGGGAGGGACTACAGTTTTGCCTTGGAAATGAAACCCGGCATCCGTCTTGAGGGACGTCTCGATGACCAGGTGCCGAGGCCGGTGAAGAATGGCCGCGTTTTGATAAGTGTCCGGCCCAAGGAATTTCCCGCCTGGCTCATCCCGGAAGATGCCGGCGACCTTTTTAGGAAATACGGTTATTTTCACTTTTGGAAGAGCTACCGACCGATCAACGAGGATGGCAGCTTTGTCTTTGAATCCATTCCGCCGGGAGAGGTGGATGTAATTGTCCATGGCGATGGCTTTGTATCCAAAAGCATCGGCCAGGTTCAAAACCGGATCCCAGTTAATGCCCAATCACAGACGACCAAATTGGTGGATGGCCCCGCAATTGGAATCCCGCAACCATTTCCATTGGTGGCCCCCATCACCAAAATCGAAGTGGTGACCGAACCCACCGCGACCTTGCAACTGACGGCCAAAACCAAGTGGGGAAAGCCAGTTGAAGGAGCCACCGCTTATCTCAATCCAAATGTATTGCGCATGCAGACCGGAATCCTTGGCATGGTGCATGTCTCCAATGAAGAGCCATTTAAGACCCCGGCTGCACTTCCAGACTTTTCGTATTCCGCCACCACGGATAAAAACGGTCTCGCAGTGATCCTCAATGTTCCTGCCATAACCCGGGGGTTAGAGGTAGCTCACCCTCAATTCCAGGTTCCGCTGCAGGAGCCCAAAGGGTGGCGTGATCGGTACGTTCGCATCAAATTCTCGGCCGGAACGACCAATGAGTTTGAACTGACGTTGGAACCAAAAGGTAAGGATTTTATCGGCAGTAAGTAGACTTCGATAAAACCGAGAACGGATCGGCTAAAATTTTCGTGCGGTCAGTTTTACGGATACTCGCTGGGATTGATTGCGTCGACTTTTGTTTCTTGAACTGGCGAGCACCGGTTATAGGATTGCTTGATCTAAAACTCTGATTTGCATGACTTCCATTCGCATGGTGACTGCTTTGCTCAGCTGCGTCTCCATTTTGGATTTCACTGCCGTTAGCCTCGCAATCGCGGGACGAATCGTCAGATTCGGGCGCCTCACCTTGAACTTGAATCGCCGAGTATTTTTTCAGACTGCTGCTGCGCTTGCCTTGCTGTTGTCCCTGACAGTGCGCGCAGGGGATTGGCCGCAGTTCCGTGGGCCGCTGGGGAATGGTGTCGCTGAAGAGGACAAAGCGCCGCTCCGTTGGGGACCGACGAATAACGTCCGCTGGAAGGCGACACTCCCAGGTCCGGGTAACAGCAGCCCGATCGTTTCGCATGGGCGCGTCTTTGTCACTTGTGCGGAAGACTCGGGCAAGCAGCGAAACCTGTATTGCTTCGACCGCCGAACGGGCAAGGAACTTTGGGTGCGGACGGTTGAGTTTCCCAGAGTTGAGCCGACGCACCAATCGAATCCTTACTGTGGGTCCACGCCCGCGGCTGACGGCGCGCGCGTGGTTGTCTGGCACGGCTCGGCCGGGGTCTTTTGCTACAACTTCGACGGCAAAGAACTTTGGAAAACGGACCTCGGTGAAGTGCGTAATGAATATGGCTACGGTTCCTCCCCGATCCTCCATCGCGGGAAGGTCATCTTGAACTTCGGTCCGGGTGAGCGGGCCTTTCTGGCTGCGCTTGACTTGAAGACCGGCAAGCGGCTCTGGAAATACGATGAGCCCGGCGGTCCGAAAACCCTCCTGAAAGGAAATTGGGGCTCGTGGTGTACGCCCATCGTTGCCAGGGTCGGGGGCAAGGATCAAATCCTTTGCAGCATGCTCACGCAGTTAGTCGCCTGCGATCCGAAGACCGGTGCCCGCTTGTGGTTTTGCGAGGGATTGGCGGAACCGCTGGCTGATCTGATCTATCCGTCGCCGGTCGTCTCCGGCGAAATCGGCGTCGCGTTCTCGGGCTGGGTCAATGGACCGACGTTTGGTTTCAAGCTGGGCGGAGCGGGTGACGTAACCACTTCCAACCGGCTGTGGCTGGAGAAACAGACGCAACGGGTTGGCTCCGGCGTGGTCGTGGGTGGAAACGTCTTCATCGTCAACGCGGGACCAGGGACTGCCCAGTGCATGGAGTGTCAAACCGGGAAAGTTCGGTGGATCGAGCGGCTCGAAGGCGGCGAGAGCTGGGGTTCGGTGGTGATGGCCGTCGGGCGGTTGTATGTCACAAGCCGAAAAGGCGTCACCACTGTCTTTCGCCCCGACCCGGCGAAGTTGGAGGTTTTGGCGATGAATGATCTGGGCGAACCGAGCAACGCAACGCCCGCTATCTCAGACGGGCAGATTTTTCTCCGCACCGACGGGCACCTCTACTGCATCGCGGAGGATTAAGCGTTTTGAAAAGAACATGATTGAGCACGAACTTCAAAAAAGTACTGAGGCGCACACGCGTCCCGCGTGTGAGTTCGGGCTTGGCCCCGAACTATCGTTACCCACTATATTCAGAATTTCGGTTGCGAAAAAGTTTGCGGAACGATGTTTTCGGCGCG
>JANXWY010000154.1 GCA_025350905.1 Verrucomicrobiota bacterium | reverse complement strand
TTCTCGCGGCGTGTGGTCTTCTTTTTGGCGGCAAACTCGGCGTGCGTGAAACTGGTCTGGTGGGTCATGCAACACAGACGAGAAAATCAGCCTCCTCGTTCAAAAGAAATCCATGCGGATTAAATCAGCGTTTCCCTAAGTATGAGCCTCCTTACGTCGGCTGCTACGATCGTTGTTGGATTAACCAAGCCGTCCTTGAATCGCATGAGGATGGGATGCTTCAGCCGCCAATCAATTGCAAGCGCCTTCCCGGGTGGATCGCCAGACGCGCGGGTGAGCGGTGCTGGGAAACGACCGCTCTAAGACTGGCCCAGCTCACGGGTACACCAGCTTCACGCGGTAGAAACGGGGGTTTGGGCCGGGCGGACCAGCCGTGAGGGTGCCGTCGTCCACGAAAAATTCCGTACTCGCCACCCCCGCCGGCACGTTGGTTTCCGTCACCGTCAGTGCCCGGGTGAAACTCGCACCGGGGACCAAAAGACCATCGGCATATTCGACGGCGTAAGTTTTGCCACCGACCGATGACCAATTTATTTGGGGGTAACCCGTGCCGGATTGGAGGCCGGCTTGCGCGCGGAAGGTGGAATCGGGATTGGTCGGGTCCAAACCCAGCTCGTAACATTGCAGGTTGCTGAAATGATTCGCGGCGAGCGTCGAGGGCAAGGTGTTGGTGCGGTTTCCGAAGTAGCGGCTTTCCCACCAGTCCGGTAGCCCGTCGTGGTCCGTATCCAGCGTGCCGTTCCAATAATCCAGGACAACCCCGCCGACCAGGAGTCTCGTGCCCGATTGGCTGATGGTGTTCGTCGCCGGACACCGTACCAAAACGATTGCTGAGTCCGGCGCCAGCGTGAGCGTCGCCGTTTCTGAAGCATTGGTGGCGAGAAACGCGCCGGTGACAAGATCGTAAAGGTGTTGCGCGCCCGGCCCGACGTTCACGGTGACCTGCTGCGTGACGGCATAAGGATTGTAATATAGAAACGTCGGCCAGGCCGGGGGCGGAAACGCCTCGGTGGCGATGCAATCAATTTGGAGGATGCCCGGCACGTTCGACGTTTGGAACAACGCCGCCATGAAACCACTACCCCAAGCGCCGTAGGGATTCAGATCCTGAATCGGCGCGGCAGCATCACCGGTCGCGTACGGCGTCGTGGGGCCGAGGTGACGGACGCCTTCGTAAGAAATGTTCGCCACCCCGGTTTGTTGCACCCACGCTGCACTCGACTGCATGTTGGTCGGGAGCGTATCGGGATAGAAAAGATTTGCGTTGGCGGCGACATGCAGCAACCAACGTCCCAGCAACCGGGCATATTGCGGCTCGTAACGCAGCATGGGCGCGATGAGCCCGGCGGCGGTGTAAGTGTTCATCGAGAAGGCGTAGCCGCTCGAATCGGTGGTGCTGCCCATGAGACCATAGGCATCATAGTTTCCCCAGCGTGAGTTCTGGCAGCCCCAGCCGGGCCGGGCATCCGAGGTGGGAGCAAAAATCCAGTTGAGATGTTTGCTGGTCGAATAGTTTCGACCCAACTCCGCGTTCATGCGGGCGGCCAGGGCTGGGCCGTAGAAGCCCAACGTTTCGTAGAACGGATTAGCGGTGCGGTTGTTCATCTGCGTCAGGCAGGTGTCGGCGGCCGCCAGATAGTTCGAGTTGTGGAATTGAACGTACGCCGTGTATTCGAGCCACGCGATGCCGATGGCCATGTCCGGTTCATCCCAGGCGAGATCCGTCGGCGTCATCGTGTTGAAGTTGAATCCGGTGTGTTCCCAATTGTTGCTCAGGACCGGCAGCGCGGTAAGCCAGCTATCGGCAATGGCCGCCAGCTTGGTCTGCAACGACGCGCGTCCCGGATAGCGCGAGCCGAGTTGATAAAATAGTGTGCTTGGAAAAATATCGTACCACGCCGAGCCTGAGCCTTGCGAGTTGACGTTGTTCAACGCCAACCCGTGGCCATTGACGACGCAATAGAACACCTCGCATTGTTGTACGCGATCGTGGCCGTCGAGCGAAGCCAGGTTCAAGCCCGCGAGCGTGCCGCCCAACACGGCGCCGAGGGTCGTGAGCGCCTCGCCACTGTCGCGCGGGTTGCCGACGTAACTCGGCAGGCTGAACGCCGGTCCGGCAAATCCCGCGGCGGTGTTCGCGGTATATTCGTAGAGCAGCGGCAGATCTTGGCCGGTGACGGAGGAGTTGAAGGCGAGTTGATGATAATCAAGGGCAGTCTGTTTCCAGTCGCGGATGACGAATCGATCCGGCAGGGACGGGAAACTTTCGAGGTAAGGCACGAGTGAATCGATATTGGAGGCTGGGGCCAGCGAAATGTCATCCAGCCAGGCCAGACCGGTGACCTCCAGCCCGCCGCCGGAAGTGAAGTGGAGTTCCAGCTGCGCTGCGCCAACCGGAGCGGTGAACGACTGCGTGAATTCTTCCCAGAAATCGTGCGCGCCGGAGAACAGGTAGCTCACTCCGGGTAATGAAGCATTGGCAGCGGTGTAGAAGTTCAGGCTTACGCGCATCGGTCCGACATTGGTGATCGTGTAGCGCAGGTTGTAGCGGAGTTGGTAGTTCGCGCCGCCGATGATGCTGAGCCGGTCGGAATACCACTCGCCGTAAGCCGTGGCGCTCGCGTCGTTGAGTTGAAGGGAATGTGTCGGACTGACCGAGGCTGCGGTGGTCCAGAGGTCAATCGTTGTTTGTGATCCGCCGCGATTCCAGAAGTTGGGAACGCCATCGGCATTGGCGTCAGTTTCCAAGGTGGAGTTGGGCCAGAGATTTCCGGGCAACAAAGCAGCCGGCAAAGTTTGGCCCAATGCCAGCCTCAGCGCCACCGCTCCGAGCGCGAGGGTCCAGCACATACGGCAGCTCCGGCCCCCCAAACTCGCCACCGGCTTTCGGTTTGCACGCGCTGCCATTGAATTCAACTTTGCCCTCCGTTCTTGATCGTGAAAGTAATCTTGCGCGGAATCTCTTGGCGAAGGGAAGATTATGATTAAACGAAAGTTCAAGAACACGACCAGTTGGGCATTGCAGCGGCCCTGCTCTTGACTCCTCGTTGGCTCGGTTGGTTCTTCGGCTCGGCGAGGTTTTTCACCCGCCGAGCAAAAGAATCCGCTGCGATGGTTATTCCTGGATGACGCGATAGAAACCGGTGCTGCCCGGATGGACGGCCGGGTCTGAATACGTTGTCGTCAGGCCACCGGAAGCCAGGCCGGTGGCAAGCGGCGCCAAGGAACCCGGCGTGCTGCCGAACTGAACCGTGTAAGTTTTGCTGGGAACACTGTCCCACGTCAGGTCGGAAACCCCGCCTTGGCGCACCAGCTCCGTGATGTTCGGTTTGCTGAGCCGGACGGACAAGTCGTCGATTAACATCGTGCCCGTCACGCTCCCGGCGCCGCCAGAGGCGAAGTTAACCCTGAGCTTTACGGCGCCCGCAGGCACGAGCAGGCGTTGGTTTTGCCGCTCGAAAGGCGAGGCGGCCACGCTGCCCAACCAGCCGGGGCTCTGCCCGCTCACGTTGAAATCGTTGCCGTTGCCCAATTGACTGTTGCTGCCGTCGGTGAAGGCGAAGCTTAACCGCATGCTGCCGCCCGCAATGTCGTAGAGCTGGAACCATTGCAGATCGAGCACGTCATCGGGGTTGACGCCGGTCAACGTGAGAAAGCCATACCATTCGCCGTAGCCGGTCGCGTTCGTGTCCACGAGGGACAACGAGTGCGAGGAACTGACGGAGTTCGCCGTGCTGACCTGATCAATCGCACCATCGCTGCCGCCGCGCGACCAAATGCCGGCCGGCAAAGCCGCCGTCGGATTGTCCAGTTGATCGCCTTCCTCGAACGTCGGGTTCGGAAAAATATTCCCCGCAACCACCGTCGACGGGTGCACGGCGACGGTCAAATCGTCGATGACCATGACGCCAACGGTTTCGACCGGACCCGCAGAAGCTAGCGCCACCCGAATCTTGCCCGCACCCGCAGGGACCAGCACCTCTTGCTGCCGTTTCACGAAGGGCGAGCCGGCGATGGTGCCCAGCCAACCCGCGCTATTGCCGGTGGCGATGTAAGAAGTTTCCGAAATAAAGGCATCGCCTGGCGTGCGGAACCCAACCGTCACTCGCATCTCACCGTTGGTGATGCCATACAGTTCGGACCACTTGACGTCCAACAGATCACCCGGGCTGGCGTTGCCACTCAGGAGCACGTCGGCATACCACTCGCCATAACCTGTGGCGCTGGAATCCACGACCACCAGCGCATGGGTTGGGCTGGCGGAGTTGTTGGTCGTAACCTGATCGATCGAGCCATCGCTGCCGCCGCGGTTCCAATTGGCCGGAGTACCGTCTGGTTGATTAAGATTGCTGCCGGTCTCGAACGTCGGGTTCACCCAGAAGTTGCCCGAAATCAGCGGCGTGACTCGCGCCACGGACAAATCATCAATCACCATCACTCCGGTGAGCGTGCCGGAACCGCCGGAAACCAGGGAGCAGCGCATTTTCACCGCGCCCAGCGGCACCAACACGGACCCGTTGCGTTTCGTAAAAGTTGAATCCGCAATCGTGCCCAGCCAGCCGGCGTTGGTGGTGCCGGCGGTGACAAAGTGGGTTTCGCCGACGACGCTGTCTCCCGCATTGAAGAACAATACCGTCAAGCGCATCTCCGCGCCGCTAACGCTGTACATTTCAAACCATTGGAGATCGAGCGTGTCGCCGGGACTGGCGTGGCCGCTGAGGAGAACGTCCGAGTACCACTCCCCGTAGAAATCACCGGCCGTGGTGTCGATGAGGGCCAACGCATGAGTGGAGCTGGTGTAATTGGTGGTGATCACCTGACAGATGGTGGCCGCGTTGCCGCCGCGATTCCAATTCGAGACCGTGCCATCGGTTTGGTTGAGATTGGTGCCGAGTTCAAACGCGGGATTCACCCAGAAATTACCAAACAGCAGGTTCGGCACGTGGGCGCGTGCCACCGATAAATCGTCAATGAGCATCACACCGGTGATGGTGCCCGAACCGCCGGAAACCAGCGAACAACGCATCTTCACCGCCCCCACGGGTACGGCCAACGAACTGTTCCGCTGGGTGAAGGTCGAATCCGCCACGGTACTCACCCAGCCCGCGCTGGTCGTACCGCTCGTGACAAAGTGGGTTTGGCCGACCACCGAATCGGCGGCGTTGAAGAACAACACCGTCAGCCGCATCTCGGGACCGTCGAGGTTATACATTTCGTACCATTGGATATCCAGCGTATCGCCGCCGCTGGCGTGGCCGCTGAGGAGGACGTCGGAATACCACTCGCCGTAGAGATCTCCGGCATCGGTATCGACGACCGCCAGGGAATGGCCGGCGCTCACGGAGTTATTGGTGATCACCTGACAAATCGTGGGGGTGTTGCCGCCGCGATTCCAATTGGAGACGGTGCCGTCGGTTTGATCGAGATTACTCCCGAGTTCGAAAGTTGGATTCACCCAGAAATTTCCGGGCAAAGTGCCCGCGCGAACCAAGGGCGCTCCTACTAGCAGGCACGCCAAGCCTGCTTGCCACCAAGCTGCAGTCAGGCAGGTCGACGATTTGGTCAACGCCGAGGACCATCGCTTTTTCCCGGCCAGACCTTGTGGCGTTGGCCTCGCGCAATTCGACTCGGAGTTTTTTATTGAAGCATTCATGTTGTTTGTTCCGGTTTGGTTCGAGCCCGTTGACGGCCCCGGCGATCCGGTCGGCTGAGTTTTCATTTGGAGACGGGCATGTTTTTGAACCTTGAGCGTAAGCTGGAAAATCAAGTGCGCTATGGGGTGTTCACCCCATGGACGAGCCAGTCCAGACCGACCTGGCGGCGGCCCCTAAGCGCGAGATTTGCGACGGCAGTTCCCACCTGGCAGTTGGCTTAGATGGAGCCTCGTCACCTCGGCTGCTACGTCCCCGATGTGGAGTTTTTAAATCCTGGCGCCGCTTACTTCGCCTTCGCGACTTTTTCCCATTTCTGGCTCTTGGCGGATTTGAGCACGGCGTCGCACACGAATTGGGTTTCGAGCGCGTCCCGGAACGTTGGGCCGGCGGGCTGGCCGGTTTCCAGTCCCTTCAGAAAATCCGCGACCTGGTGTATGAAGCTGTGTTCATAGCCGATTTGCAGCCCGGGCACCCACCAATGCTTCATGTACGGTTGGTCGCTGTCGCTCACGTGGATGTTCCGCCAGCCGCGCACAATGCTTTGATCGCGATAATCGAAATACTGGAGGCGATGTAGATCATGCAAATCCCAGGCGATGCTGGCGTTCTCGCCGTTGATCTCGAAGGTGTAGAGCGCCTTGTGGCCCCGGGCATAGCGGGTGGACTCGAACGTGGCGAGCGAACCATTCTGGAAGCGAGCCAGGAACGCGCAGGCATCGTCAATCCCCACTTTCTCAACCTTGCCGGTGAGCGTGTGTTTGCGCTCCTTGATAAACGTCTCCGTCATCGCGTTGACCTTTTCGAAGCTGCCGTTGAGCCAGACGGCGGTATCAATGCAATGCGCGAGCAGGTCGCCCGTCACGCCGCTGCCGGCGGCTTTCGCGTCCAACCGCCACAAGCCGGCGCCGCCCTGCGGCAACTCCGGACTGATGGTCCAATCCTGTAAAAACTTGGCGCGATAATGAAAAATCCGACCGAGCCGGCCCTCGTCAATCAACTGCTTCGCCAGCGTGACCGCCGGCACACGACGATAATTATACCAGACGATGTTCGGCACTTTGGCCTTCTCGACCGCAGCCACCATCTTCCGGCCTTCCGGGCCATCCATGGACAACGGTTTTTCACAGAGAATCATCTTGCCGGCTTTGGCGGCGGCGATGGCGATCTCGGCGTGACTGTTGTTGGGCGTGCAGATGTCAATCGCGTCAATGTCGTCGCGCGCGATGAGTTTGCGCCAGTCCGTCTCGATGGATTGGTAACCCCAGTTTTCCGCGAAGGCCTTGACCTTGACGGCGTCGCGGGCGCAGACGGCTTGCAGCACACACTGATGTTCGAGGGGGAAGAAATTGTTGACCTTGCGATAGGCGTTGGAATGTGTGCGGCCCATGAAGCCGTACCCGATGAGTCCGATGCGGAGTGGTTTCATAAAATGTATTTGTTACGAGCAAGCCCGGAAGCCGCCGCAGAGTCAATCTGGAAATCGCGGACCACGGGGTAGGGTCATCGCGCTGCAATGACCAGCGCCGTGTGCAACGGCGCGACTGCTCATCATCGAACGCGCCCAAAGAAAGCATTCCGGCCCGGCACGGGCCGATGGTCATCGCAGCGCGATGACCCTACCGTCTGCGCGGTTTCGTGGGTTTCAAAACACTGTGGTGGGTTATCGGCGCTTCTCTGGATGTTGGAGCTTGGGGATTTAGGTTTTCAAGGCTTGTCCGGCACCTCGATCACGTCGCCATCGCGCAGCCAGATGTCAGGGTTGTCGCCGCCGCTGCAATCCACAATCCATTCGTGTGGTTTGGTGGATTCGCCGGCTTGTCTCGTGACCCTCACGCGAGAGAGATCAGATGATGAGAAGAGGGCGCCGCGGATTTCTGAACGCTGTAGTAAGTGCGAGATCGACGCTTGCTGCCATATCGGCCAGACCTTTAGCTCCGTCCGTTTGCCCCGCACGATCAGCCCCACATTTCCCTCGCGGCATCGGGCAATCGCCTGCAACTCCTCTTTCGTCAGCCCGACTGGCCTTTCCTGCAACGTATGTTCGCGTTCCGGGATTTCCACCACGTCGCCAAATTCGAGCGGCATGTCCTTGGTGCAATCCACGCCGCCGGTTGGAAGAATCAAATCCACAGCGATGCGCTTGGCCGGCTGCCCGGCCTTGGCACTCTGGCGAACGACAATCAGTCGGTGCAGGTCAGGAAAAGGAAGTTCGTTGCTCCCGCCCGCAATTCGGTCAACGAAGTTCGCCGCTGCACTTCCTGGATTGGCAATGAAAGTTGCGGCAAAATATTTTGCAAACAGCGCATCCAGCAGTGTGAAATGGTTCCAATCATTCGTGCCTTTCAAGAAAACTGTTGTTGCGTAACCAGTCTGCGGTCGCCGCACTTCGATGCCATTCAAATTCGGCAAATCATCCAGCGCGCCGTGCTGGCGGAGCAGGACGGCAATTTCTTCTGATAGTTTTGGATTCGACCCATTTGGATTGGCGGCGCCCCCCTCGGCCATCTCCAGAGGCGTTTGATCGTTTTTCATTCGTTGATTTGGATTCGCGCCTTTGGCCAGAAGCAACGCTGTGATTTCCTTGTTCTGGTATGCCACTGCTAAGCGCAGAGCCGTCCAGCCATCATGGGCGGCAAAATTAACGTCCGCTCCAGCCTCAACCAACAGTGCGACCACTTCCTTGTATTGAAGTCCGGGAGTCGAAGTCGCTCTCATCAAGGGGCTGTAATCCGCCGCATCCACCAAATTTGGATTCGCCTTGGCTTCGAGCAAGGCTTTGAACAGGTCAGAGTCTTTTGGCGCGAGTACGTAAAAGAGTAGCGATTTCGGCGGCTGATCCCACGTACCTGTGGCATTGGCGTCGGCTTTGTATTTGAGCAACAACTTGACCATCGAAACATTTCTATCCGCCACGGCAATCTGCAGGGGAAGGTAAGGACCAAAGGTTCCGTAAGTGTCAGGCATGCCGGGGCTGCCCGGCGCGCGAACCTCGCGCGAGAATTTGCCTGCGAGGTTCGGATTCGCGCCGCTGTGCAACAAAGTCTCAGCGACTTCCAGATGCCCGGCTTTCACGGCCGCGGCCAGCGGTAAGTCTATTTGGCCCAAATTCGGGTCCGCCTTGACCGCCAGCAAAGCCTGCACAGAGTTAATGTGCCCTTGCTCCGCTGCGTAGCTCAAGGCGGTGCGACCATTGTTGTCTACCGCGTCAACTTTAGCCTCCGCTGCAAGCAGGACCTTCATCATGCCGGAATGCCCCGCCCATGCAGCACTGAACAACGGGGTTTGTCCCAACTCGTTCATGGCATTGACGCTTGCTTGGTGGTTGAGGAGCGATTCCGCCAGGGCGGCATGACCGTTGGCCGCCGCAAGCTGAAGCGGTGTGGCCCCGAGTTGGTTGCGCGCATCAATCTCCGCCCGGTTCGTGATGAGCGTTTCTGCCACCGCGTTGAACCCTTTCAGTGCGGTCTGGTGCAGCGCCGTGTAGCCAACTCCGCCCTTGGCATTTACATCCGCACCCCGACTCAGCAGCAATTCCACCATTGCCTTGTGGCCCTGCAGGGCTGCGAGGGTCAGCGGCGTCTCGTGGTTGTTGTTCCGGGCGTTTACGTTCGCTTTGTTGTCCAACAGAAAACGGGCGACGGTCAATTGGCCCTGACTGGCGGCGGTGTGCAACGGCGTGAAGCCACCGGTGCCTGGCGCGTTGATCAGGTCGGGGCTGTTCTGAATCATCGCCTGGATGCGGCGAATTTCCTTTTCCTCGTCGTCGGTTACGGCGGCCGTGAGAGGGGGTCATTGCTGGGTTGCGACGTGATCTGTGCCCCGGTGCTATTGGCTGCCCGCTGCTCCATTCCATTGATAAGCTCATCAATATGGTGATCAATTTTCTCGGCTAGCACCGTTTGCGCAGAGAGAAGCCGAGCTATTTCGGCAGGGTGGGCATTCGTGCCGCGACCAAATTGTTGCGCAAACTTCGCTTGGGATTCATTCAGCATCGCCAGCAGTTCGACGAGCGTCGGATCCAAGGAAAGTATTGGCATGATGCGGCGGAGTTCCGTGCGGGGAAGAGCCTTGATGCGTTGTAATAACTCGAAGTCAGGCGTAGACGTTTTTGATTCGGGAACACTCTTGTTAGTGCGGCCCGTTCCAAGTCCCGCCAAATTCTGCCGGCTCAAGGTGACGAGCGTGTCCTGATCCGCGAACTCGCGGATGATGCGGTCGTATTGGCTGGCGGCTTCGTTGGTCTTGCCCTGTTTGCGATAGATTTCACCGAGCCGGAAGATGGCGGTGGCGGCAAGCTTGCGGTCCTTATCGAATTGCACGCTCACGGTTTGATACGCCTGCGCCGCCGCTTCGAGATTCCGGTTCGCCTCTTCCTCGAACAAGCCCTTTTGCAACAACCCGCTCAGGTCATTCGTGGCCGCGCCCGAGCCAAGGGGCATTAAGGCAGAGGCGCAAAGGAGCAAAGACGCAAAGATTTGGAGTGCGATGGCAGAGTGCGGTAGGGTCGTCGCGCTGCGACGACCAGTGCCGCGTGCAGCGGCGCAACGACTTCCGGTTGGGCAGGTCTTTGCCTGGAAAGTGTCCCGGCCCTGCACGGGCCGGTGGCCGTCGCAGCGCGACGGCCCTATCGGGAATCCAGTAATCGCGCCGTTCTCAGATAAGACTGCCTTGGGTGCGGTGGTCGAATGGCTGGCCGCGTTGGCGGGGAGCGGAGACGCGAGCGGCGATACCGCTTCTCGCGTGCAGGAGGGTGTCCCTAAAGCCGCTGAGTCGTACTGCCTGTTTTGGATCTTGGCCGCTATGCGCCTTGGCGTCGAAAAAGTTCCCTGCGCCGCTGCGTTCTTCCCGATGAGTGCGGATTCGGTTTTCATGGTTGCAGCATCGTCCGATTGAGTTTCTGAGTTGTCACGGTTTTGCAAAATAATCTCTTCTCGTAGCCGCCGAGGAAACGAGGCTCGCACTATGTCCGCCTTCCGGCTTCCGTCTTCAGTCTTCCGTCTTCAGTTTGAGCCTCCTCACGTCGGCTGCTACGGCTCAAGTTTGTAGCCCACGCCGTGCACGGTCTTGAGCCAGCGCGGGGCGTCGGGGTTTCTTTCCAGCTTGCTGCGCAGACTGGCGATGTGGGTGTCCACCGTCCGCGTGGTCGGGAAGGCGGCGTAACCCCAGACCACATCGAGAAACCGCTCGCGTGACACTGGCTCGCCCGCCGCTTCGGCCAGCAAGCGCAACATGGCAAACTCCTTGGCGGTGAGATGAATTGGCCTCCGGCCGCGCAACGCCGTTTGCCGGGCCAGGTCAATCTCCACGTCACCCAGTTTCAGTTTTGTGGGCGACTTGGTTTTCCGTTGGGAACGCCGCAGCAACGCCCGGACGCGCGCCAGCAGTTCCTCCGTGCTGAAGGGTTTGACGAGATAATCATCCGCGCCCGCATCCAGGCCGGTCACGCGGTCTTCGATCTGGCCTTTCGCCGTGAGCATGAGGACGGGGACGGCATGGCCCAGCCGCCGCAACTCAGCACAAACGGCAAAGCCGTCGAGCTTGGGCATCATGACATCGAGCAGGATGAGATCGGGCTTTTCGGCGACGGCCTTGCGCAGGCCGATCTCGCCATCGGCGGCGGTGAGCGGGCGGTAGCCTTCGCCGTTGAGCACGTCGGCCAGCGCCGTGCGCATCGGCGTTTCGTCCTCGATGATCAGGATGCGTTCCATGTTTCTCAGCCACCGATTGAACACGAATGAAACACGAATGGACGGACGAGCCGTCGTCTTGTGATGTCCACTCGAGAATAATCGGTGTTCAATCGGTGTTTCAGCTGTGGCTAAAATTTCCCGCGGTGGTTGCCGGGCAATTCAATCGTAAACCGGCTGCCCTTGCCCACTTCGCTTTGCACGCGCACTCGGCCACCGTGGGCTTCGACCACGTGTTGCACAATGCTTAATCCAATGCCAACGCCCGGCGTCTCGCGCCGCAATTCCGAGCCGAGCCGGTAAAACCGCGCAAAAATCTTTTCTTGTTCGGACACCGGAATGCCGGGGCCCTGGTCGGTGACGGAGAGTAGGGTAGCCGTCGCGGCTGCCGCTAATTTCTTCCCGCCGGTTAATTCCAGTTCGGACGCGGAACTGAATTCCAAGTTGGAGACAGGCGTGATGCCTGTCCTACACTGTCCGCCTTCGAGTCGCACCGTCACGACTGCATCCTTCGGCGAATGTTTGATGGCGTTATCAATCAGATTCACCAACGCCTGCTGGAGGGCGCGTCCGTCAATGCTCAGTTCCGAGTTACCGACCGCATGTTCCGGGACGCCCCTCACCCCGTCCCTCTCCCCTTCAGAAGGGGAGAGGGTGGCCGTCAGGCCGGGTGAGGGGTAGTCGGAAGCCATAGCGGGCACGTTGACGTGGCTACTTGCTCCAACCGACTCCCGGACCAACCGTACTCCTTTCTCCGCCGCATACGGCTCCATTAACTTGATGGTTTGCTCGACGAGCGCGCCAATGTCCGTGGGCTCGAACTCGTATTGTTTGCGGCCTTGTTCGATACGTGAGAAATCCAGCACGTTTTCGATAAGCGACGAGAGCCGCCGACATTCCTGGCCGATGAACCGGAAATACTCGTTCTGCTTGGCCGGCTCGGAAATTTTCCCGCGCTCCAGGCTCTCGGCCAGCAACCGCACTGATGCGATGGGCGCCCGCAGTTCATGGGAGACGCTGGAGACGAAGTTGGATTTCATTTCGTTCAGCCGGAGTTGCCGATTGAATCCGCCCCACGCCGCGCACAGGCCAAATACCGCGGCAAAGATCGAAGTGGCGATGACGAGGACAAACCAGTAGGCCCGATTGCGCTGACTTTCGAAGAGCGCGGCCGGACTCGTCAGATAGATGCTGACTTTTAATGCCTCGATTCCAGCCGCTGATTTGACGGCGAACGCCAAAGCATTGGTTGCCTGTTCGGACGTCTGAGCCCCCAAATAAGTCATGTACTCCTTGTCGAGGTGGCCACCTTTGCCGCCATAGAGGTGATACTGCCACAGTCGCAAATCGGGAGCGAATTCTTCGAGTCGCTTTCCGGCCAGCTCGATCCCGACGCTAAAATAGACGGGCAGCAGTCGCCGGGACGTCAGCAAGGCTGTCATCCGGTTTGCAACTTCAGACCTAGTGAGGCAGGCGTAACGAATACCCGCCGCGTCGCTCTCGGATGGGATGGCGAGCCAATGTTGTTCGGTAATCTCGAAGCTGGTGGCGCCACCCGGGACGATCGTCCTCAAGCCGGTCGGTGTGCTGAACCAAAACAACCGGGGTAACACAATGCCCGGTCGGCTTACGCGTGTGACAGACAGCAACCGGTTGGTTGCGGCTGGATTATCGTCCGCCGAATCATCCTCCGTCGTGACCCAGCGTGGCCGTGAAGCGACGCTGACCTTGGTGTGGAAATGTTTTCCTGCAGCCAAAAACAGCTCGCGCGATCGTTCGTGCTCGGCCCAGGTGCGTTGCCACTTGCGGAGCGCGTCCCGCATTTCCAGAGTGCCGGCCGGTATCCAGCGCTCCTGCAATTCCCGCAAGAGATAGGATGTGAGCGGTGTCGGGTGGTTAACGAGGTTGGAACAGACGTAATCCAAGGAGACGTAATGCTCCAATTCGAATTGCAGCTGATGCGGATCAACTCGGTATCGCGACTGCAGCCGAACCGGCCGAACCGGCGGCTTGGAGAAGGGGCGACGAACACGCTGCGGCGGGGCTGGTTGCTCGTGAGGCTCAAGCTCGAACAATTTCATCAACGCCAGTTGTCTCAGCGACAACCCGCTTTCGCCTGCGGCGTCGGGATATTCTTCCGCAACCACATCGAATCTCTCCGCCGCTGCTGCCAGGTCTTTCTGCCGGGCTAACAACAATCCCAAACCGTAGTGCGCCGTCGCGGCAAAGCGGTCCGGCGGATCAGAGTTTATGAATGATTCGTACGTCTGAACGAGCGACTCGTCGTCCTGTGGCGCCGTCTCGACGCTTTGCACGATTTGCCAAAGCCTCGCCTGTTCAGGATTTAGTAACGTCAGGTCGAGAGGCATTGGCACGGGAGCAGTCTCGTAGGCAGGAGGGAAAACAAGCTGCCCATTCGTTTCAACCTGAAAGCAGGATTGTCCTGGGCCGTTTGTGCCCGCGGCGGCAAATTCATTCCAGAACTGCCGAACGAGATCGTCCGCGAGCGCTTGCGCGCGATCGGTGGCCTCATGCTGCGCCAGAAGCTTGTCCTGCCGCAGCGAGAACCAGCCGACGATCGCCAGAACAATGACCGGAAGTAGAATAAGCGCGGCTTGCCAGAGGAAAGTCGGTTTGCGTTGATTGCGGGCGCCGGTCATGTGCGTTCCATTTGTGATCAAGCCTACGCCGACGGCAAGCCGCAGTTGTCATGGTTTTGCAAAATCGTTCAGCCGGGGCGGGGGTGGGCGGATACTGACCCTGACTGCTCCGAATGGTGGCGTTCGTCGCGCTGCGAAGAACCCGCCTGCGGGAGCAGGCGAAAAGAACGCGGTGAGACTTGTCGGCGGTATTGCCTCCGAATCCGATTGCGCCGCTGAACGCGGCACTGGTCGTCGCAGCGCGACGACCCTACCTCGAGGGTAGGACGTGGATGCGCGCTGTCGGGGGGGGGATTCCCAGTTCCGGCATTGCCAATCTGCGGCGCCAGCCCTACGATTCGTTGTCCCGGCCAGCCAGGTTTGCCGGTCGCCATGTCCGAATACAACGTCAAATTCGAGGTCTTTGAAGGCCCGCTGGATTTGCTCCTTTATCTCATCAAAAAGGAGGAGGTGGACATTTACGAGGTCAACCTCACCAAGCTGGCCACGCAATTCATCGCGCATATCGAGCTCATGCGCGAGTTCGACCTCGAAATCGCCGGCGAATTTCTCGTGATGGCTTCGACGCTCATGTATATCAAGAGCCGCGAGCTGTTGCCCGTGGATCAACAGGTGCAGGTCGAGCCCGAAGAAGATGGCGAAGACCCGCGTTGGGAACTCATCCGGCAACTCGTCGAATACAAAAAATTCAAGGACGCCGCCGCGCAACTTCAGACGCTCGAAGCCCGGCAGGAAGGGGTTTTCCCGCGCCTGCCGGCCAAACTGGAATTCGCCAGCGACACGCCAGCGGCCAAGCCGGAGGTTTCCATCTTCGACCTGCTCAACGCGGTCAACTCCGTCCTTAAACGCTTTGAGAAGCGCGACAGCACCCGCGAGATTTTCGAGGACAAGTGGACGGTGAGCGAGAAGATTGAATACATCATCCGCACCCTGACCACGCGGGAGAACATCCGGTTTTCGGAATTGTTCGAGGACGCCATGAGCCGATCGGAAGTGGTCTGCACGTTTCTCGCACTGCTCGAATTGATCCGGCTCAAGCAGCTCGTCTGCGCCCAGCCCGAAGCCTTTGCTGAAATTGAAATCCGCCGCGCCACCGGTGTCACGCCCATCGCATCGCCACCAGTCCCGGCGACGGATGTCGCCGCGGCGACCGCTCCCGCAACGGCGGAGGGAATCAAATCGTAAATCATCAATCCTAAATCATAAATGGAATTGAAGTTCATTCTCGAATCGCTCTTATTCTCCGCGCAAAAGCCGCTCAGTCCCGCCGAAGTGTGCGAGATCTTCACCCGCGCCGCCGAACAGGATGACGCCGACGCCACGGTCAAGTCGCTCAAGAAAGTGAAGGAAACCGAATTGACCACCGCGCTCGAACAGCTCGCGCAAGACCACGAAGCTGCCGCCCGCAGCTATCGGCTGGTGTGCGTGGCGGGTTCGTGGCAGTTCGTGACGCAACCGGAATTCGCGCCGTGGCTCAAGGCGTTGGTCGGTGTGAAGGCGCGCCCGTCCCGGCTGTCGCAGCCCGCGCTGGAAACGCTGGCCATCATCTCTTATCGGCAGCCGATGACGCGCGCCGAGATCGAACAGATTCGCGGCGTGAGCGTGGATGGCACGATGCAGACTTTGCTCGAGCGTGGTCTGGTGGAATCGGTGGGGCGGGCTGAAGTCGTTGGTCGCCCGACGCTTTACGGTACGACCACGTTGTTCCTGGAATATTTTGGTCTGCGCGGCTTGGCCGACTTGCCGGCGGCGGATGAACTGCGTCGCCTCATCATTGAGAAACCCGCCGCCCCGCTCACGGCCGATCCGGGCCTGGCCACCACGCCACCGGAGCAGTTGAAGCAGGATGAGGCAACCGCGGCGTCGAGCGAATCCGCGCCGGCCGAAGAAGCCACCAAGTGATTTTCGTAGGAGACGAAGTGACGAGTCTGAAACTTCCTGCTCTCAACCCTCAACCCAAGAGTCTCAACCAGCGATTCAGAGCCTCTCCACGTCGGCTGCTACCAGGCGAAAATGAAACCGATTGTTGATTGTCGGCTCTATGCCTTTGTCGACACGGCCTATTTGCAAGGCCGCGCGCCGGAAGTAGTCGCGCAACAGCTTTGTGATGGCGGAGCAGATTTGATTCAACTGCGCGCTAAGACTTCGTCACTGGATGAAATTCGTCACCTGGCCGAAGCGATTCTGCCAATCACCCGGCACGCGAACGTCGGGTTGGTCATCAACGATCACCTGGAAATCGCCCGTGCCGTCAGCGCCGAGATCTGCCATTTGGGCCAGGAAGACTTTTTTGACGCCGGTCACCGTCATGTTTTAGAGGTCAGAAGACAGAAGTCAGAAGTCAGAATTGGTTTGAGTACGCACGCTCCCGAACAAGCGCAGCGAGCGGTCGCAGCGGGCGCGGATTACATCGCCATCGGCCCCGTTTATGCCACCGGCACAAAACCATCGGCAAAACCGGTGACGCTTGAATACGTGCGTTGGGCGGCGGCAAATGTCACGGTGCCTTGGTTTGCCATCGGCGGGATCAATTTGCAGACCATTGACGAGGTTCTGGCCGCTGGTGCTAAGCGAGTTTGTGTCGTCTCGGCGATTCTCAATGCGCAGGATGTGGCAGAAGCCTGTGCAGAATTCCGGAACAAATTGGAATTAAGCCAAAACTCACAAACTCAAAATGCCGTGACCGAGTTCAATTTCTGAGTCTTTAAGTTTCGGCTTCACAGCTCCCACTTCACCGGCACGGTCAGTTTTTTCCCAAAGCGGTTGTGGTAATGCAGTTGCCGTTGGTGGGCGCCGTGTTCATGCACCAGCTTCGTGATTTTCACGTCGTAGCAGCAATACTCCGCGATCTCCAGCAACTTGCCTTCCTTGAACCACTGGATGGCCTGCAAGCCCTCCGCCGTTTTCTCCACGCCAAAAGTCGCGGTCGCGATCGAGTCGAGTGAGAGGCGGTGTTGTAGGGTGTTCGCCAGGTCCACCATCATGTCCAGTGTGGGGAGTTGGGTCATGTCGAACGGCGTGTAGCCGTGCAGGACTTCGTAGTCGAAGCGCATCACGTTGAAACCGACTACCAGATCGGCGCGTTGCAAATCCGTGATCAGTTCCCCCACTTGTTTCTCGCCGTAGATGCGGTATTCCCTGCGCGCCGTGCTATACGTCACGCCTACGCTCAGGCCCATCTTGCTGATGTTGTTCCAGCCGCCCACCTCGTCCGCGGATTTCTGGGTCTCGAGGTCGAGATAAACAATGTTCTTCGCCATGTGCTCTACGTCAGTCTTAATCGTAATCTTACTCTTAATCCGAATCGCGCCAGTCAGAGGATTAAGATCACGTTCAAGATTAGGATTAAACGAAGCCGGAGGCGAGTCGCGAATTGACCCTACGCGCTTGCGCGCTACGCTGCGGTCATGCAGCAAGCTGGCGCGACCGCCATCCCCGCCCCGCCGCCGCGCGCGAGGGATCGTTGGTGGCTGCCCCGATGTTACTCGGACCTCATTGGGCGGCGGGTGTTCGCTTTTTTGCTGGCGCTGCACGGCGTGGGCGCGTTCGCGCTCATCACGGTGGGCGTGTTGCTGCGCAATTTGCGGGTGGCGCAGCCCGTCATGCGGCCCCTGATCGCCCGCGAAATCCACCGGGCCGGTGTGCAACTCCTGCCGATGTTTTTCTTTGCCGCCGCGGCGCTGGGATTTCTTGTGATCGGGCAGACGGTGGCGTGGCTTTCCCGGGTCGAGGCGGCGAACAATTTGCTCGGCAATATCATGGTTATCGTGGTGGTACGTGAACTCGGTCCGCTGCTGACGGCGTTGCTGGTGTTGGCACGCGTCGGCACGGCGAATGTCGTGGAACTCGGCACCGCCCGGGCGCTGGGCGAAGTCGAGGCGCTCGAGGCTCTGGGGATTGATCCGGTCCATTATCTGGTCGTGCCGCGCGTGGTCGGGATGGCGGTCGGAGTTTTTGCGCTCACGGTTTATCTGATTCTCGGCACGCTGGTGAGCGGCTACCTTTGGGTCTTCCTTCAAGACGTGCCGTTGTTGCCCGGGGATTATTTTCGGGAACTCGCCGGCGCCCTGAGCTACCTGGATTTCGCCTTGCTGGCGCTCAAGACGTGCGCGTTTGGTTTCATCATCGCCATCGTCACCTGCTTCCATGGACTGGGGCAGCCACTGCAATTGAACGAAATCTCGCGCGCCACCGTTCGGGCCGTGGGACAGAGCACTGTTGCCTGCATCTTGCTCGACGCGCTGTTCATCAGCCTTTACCTGACCGTTACATGAACGCCATTACGCCTAAGCCCAAGCTGCCCGTGCTCGACCTGCGCGGGGTAAACATGGTTTCGCGGCAGTCCCCCGCCACGATGGTAGCCGAGAAAGTGAACTGGACGGTGCAGGTGGGTGAATTCTGGGTCGTTGGCGCGCCGCAACATTCGGGCAAGACGGATTTATTAATGACGCTTGGTGGGCTGTCGTCGCCCTCGGGGGGTGAATATTATTTTCTCGGCGAAGCGATGCCAATTTTTGAAGAATCGCGTCTGCCGCATCGACTCAGGCTCGGATTTGTTTTCGATGGCGGCCAGTCGCTGGGTCAATTGACGGTGGCGGAAAACATCGCTTTGCCGCTGCGCTATCATAGGGGTTGGTCGGCCGACGAAATCGAGTCGCGGGTCCAGGAACTCTTGGAAATGACCGAGCTGATGCCGTGGGCCAACAGCTCGCCCGCCAATGTGGGTCGCAGCTGGCAACAGCGCGCGGGTCTCGCGCGGGCGCTGGCGCTGCAACCGGAAGTGCTGTTGTTGGACAGCCCGCTCACCGGGCTGGATGCGCGGCACACGACGTGGTGGCTAGCATTTCTCGCTCAACTTTCACGCGGGGACCGCAGCGTCGGCGGCAAGCCGGTCACCCTGGTCGTCACGGCGGATGATTTGCGACCGTGGCGAAACGACGCCGGGCGCGTGGCTTGTTTGGCAAACCGGCGGCTGCTGGTATTGGGCGACTGGCACGCGGTGGATGATTCGAAGGAAAAGGTGGTCCAAGAGTTGGTGGCTGGGTAAACGCCCGGCGAGGGAGTGCCCGGGCGGAATGGGAAACTGTTTGCCCGAGACGACGGCGAGCTGCCACACTCAAGTTGCCGATGGCCCTGCAAGATCTGACTCCGCAACTACGCACGCGCCTCAACCGCATGGAACGCGCCGTGGGGTGGTTTGTCTTGGTGGCGACGGCCCTGCTGATCTTTGGTTTCGGGTATTACCTGCACAACACGGCGACGCGCAAAGGCTGGTTTAAAAAGCGGGTACCCTATTACACCATGCTGGATCGGGCGACCGGCTTGCGCGTGGGGGACCCCGTCATGCTGATGGGGTTTGAGGCGGGACAAATCACCGACATCAAACCAATGCCGCCGGACTATTTTGATTACGATGTTTACGTCGAGTTTGAGATTAAGGAGCCCGATTACGGATACTTGTGGACGGAAGGTTCGCGCGCGAAGGTGGAGTCAGATTTTTTGGGAAAGCGCGTACTCGAAGTGACGAAAGGCACAGGGGGCCATGCGACGTACCTTTTTTACTCACTCCACGAACTGACGCTCACTGAAGCCGCACGGGCTCTCCCGCCGGAAAAGTGGCTGGTGGCTCGGGATGTTTACGATAAAAGTGGAACGAATCTTGTGATCAAGGCGCTTACTCCGTTGCCCTTGCCGCCGGAAATGCTTGAAAAACTCCGCCAACTCGACCTCCAAAAGCTGCCGGTGCTAGACCGGCAGGGGAGCCAAAAATTACCTCCCGTGGTTTGGCACGATCAAGAAGGTGGATACGTAAAGCTGATTGCCAAGTCCGATCCAACGGCGAATCTGAAAGCCAATGTTTATTGGTTGGTGGCCGATGAATCCGCGGTCATCACCGAACGATTGCAAAAGCTCGTGGCTCAGGTGGAACAGGCGTTACCAAACTTTCTCAGTCTCACAAACCAATTGGGAGGCGTCCTGGCCAACAGTGCAAATCTTGCGTCAAATCTCAACATCGTCGCGCTCAACGCTCAGCCCGCATCCGCGAACCTAGCGCACTTAGCCCTCCAATTGCGCGGTCCGGGGGCGCTGGGTCAATGGGTTCTCGGAACCAACGGTCAACGCAATTTGGATTCAACTTTGGAGAGCGCCAGTCTTACGCTGGCGCACGCGGACGCCAACGTGACGCTGCTCGTGGATAATCTCGCCCGCTCGCTGGAAAACCTTGCGGAGATAACGAGCAATCTCAACGCCCAGGTTCAAGCCAACACCAACCTGCTGGGATCGATTTCCAAGACCGTGGTGGATGCTGACGACCTGGTGCAGGGTTTGAAGCGACACTGGTTCTTGCGCTCAGGTTTTCGAAATACGACAAACGCGCCGCCGTCGTCCTCTTCCGTGGTTCCGTCGCCAAAGCAACGTGGACAGCAGTGACTCACATCAAGGCGCGTGCGCAGGCCAGCTGCGGAGCAATAGATAGATCAAGCCGCCCGCGCAAATTAGGAAAAATCCGACGATGGCGATGTCCAGCAGGGCAGAGCGCGAATGTTCCGGATGGTTGGCGGGGACCAGGGTCGGCTTAACATACTCGCCGCTCTTCTGATTGACCTTGAATGTTAACGTGCTCATACCGTTAACCAAGCACGCGTCAAGCCACGCACTCAGGGGCGGACATGTAAGACTGAGGTTTCAAGAGTGGTAGGGGAAAGTTGGAATCAAACGGCAATCGGCCAGAAAACGCACGCTTGCGGATATCAGTGTAAGATTTTTTGGCCGAAACGGTCACAGTAATCCACGACGGTTTGGGCATCGTTTAAGGGCGCTAGTTAAAGCAAGGAGTCGTGCCGGGCCAAATCAAGTGCCGTCACCGCATTTCCAGTGGGCGACAAACTACAAATGGAATATCTGTTGGCTGCACCGCGGTGAGCCATTCTGCTTCACGCGAACAATCGAAATCAAAAACCCTTTATTTTATTGGAGGAAAACTCGCCAAATTTTTTTTAAGAAAACTCTTGCGTGTAATTTTGATCCTGATAATTTGACCTCCGCTTCACGATAAATGGAGCGAGACTGAAAAACAAAAAACCTGTTGACAGTCGGTGCAGTAAAAAATAGTCTCTGCACTCTGCTGACTCGAATCTGAGATGCCGAGTTCAAAGTTGAAATTCGGCGCTCGGGTTTTTTGTCCCCTAAATCAAAATTGGATTTTGGTTGGGCAGGAAAAAGTTTTGGGTGGAAACACCCGCTGCTCTTTGAAAATTGAATTGTGCGATAAGTGAGAGCCCCTTCAAGCTTGGGCAGTTAGTGCTTGAGTTTGGAGAGTTTTAAATTGCAATTCGTCCGATTAATCCTCGGACAGGAATTAAACTAACGTTTTATACGGAGAGTTTGATTCTGGCTCAGAACGAACGCTGGCGGCGTGGATAAGACATGCAAGTCGAACGATCGCTATTAAATAGCAATATTTGGTAGCGGGAGTGGCGCAAGGGTGCGTAACACGTGGGTAATTTGCCGTAAAGTCTGGGACAACTTGCTGAAAGGCGAGCTAATACCGGATGTGATTGCTGGGGGGCATCCTCTGGCACTTAAAGTCGGGGACCGCAAGGCCTGACACTTTTCGATAAGCCCGCGGCCTATCAGCTAGTTGGTGAGGTAACGGCTCACCAAGGCTAAGACGGGTAGCTGGTCTGAGAGGACGACCAGCCACACTGGAACTGAGACACGGTCCAGACACCTACGGGTGGCAGCAGTCGAGAATTTTTCTCAATGGGGGAAACCCTGAAGGAGCGACGCCGCGTGG
>JANXWY010000148.1 GCA_025350905.1 Verrucomicrobiota bacterium | reverse complement strand
CATTCAGGGTCGGGGAGGGGATGACGGTACGCCCAAGCGATATACACCATGGGGCGAGATCGCTTTTCAATTGGGTGGAAAAAACGCGTTCAAAGTAGTGGAGGAGCACGACCAGAAACGTACAGCGCCGGCCGGCGACGCCATTCGCTCCATGCTGCCGAAAGATCGGCCCGCGCTAATCCTCATGGACGAACTGATGAACTATGTCAGCCGCAATCGGAGGAGTGGTCTGTCAGCACAACTCTATGATTTCCTCCAAGCCCTTTCTGAGACGGCCCGCGGAGAGCGCAACGTAGTCCTCGTGGCTTCCATACCGGCATCTGAGTTGGAAATGACGACGGAGGACCAGTCCGACTATACGCGCTTCAAAAAAATGCTGGACCGGGTGGGTAAACCCATCATCATGTCGGCGGAGACCGAAACATCCGAGATCATCCGACGTCGGCTATTTGAGTGGGACTTGAGGGCAATATCCCGTGAGGGCCGCGTCATTTTGAGCAAGGACGCCATTGATACCTGCAAAGACTACGCCGGGTGGGTGCAGCAGTACCGCCAGCAGATTCCCAACACTTTTCCCGTGGATGACGCGGAAAACCAATTCAAGGCAGCATACCCATTTCACCCCGCCTTGTTGTCCGTTTTCGAACGTAAGTGGCAGACTCTGCCGCGCTTCCAGCAAACGAGAGGCACTCTACGGTTGCTGGCCCATTGGGTGTCTCATGCGTATCAGTCAGGATTTAAGTCTGCTCAGGGTGACGGGCTAATAGGGCTTGGGACTGCGCCGCTGCATGATTCCCTGTTTCGTCGCGCCCTTTGGGAGCAGCTGGGCGATGACCGATTAGACGCCGCCATCAGCGCAGATATCAGCGGCCGGAAAGACTCCTTTGCGGTGCGCCTTGACGCGGGAGCGGTGGATACGATCAAGAATGCCCGGTTGCACCAAAAGGTTGCCACTGCCATTCTCTTCGAGTCCAGCGGCGGTCAACAGCAGAAGGACGCCAGCTTGCCCGAAATCCGGTTGGCCGTGGGCGGACCTGACGCGGACATCGGAAATGTCGAGACTGTTCTAGACGCACTGCAATCGTGTTGCTATTTCCTAGCGGCGGAGAAAGCGCGCTACCGGTTCACAATGACGCCACAGCTGAACAAGCTGCTGGCAGACCGGCGTGCATCAATAAAGCAGGAGGCCATCGACAAGCGCGCGCGCGATGAAATTCAGGACGTTTTTTCCAAACACGCTGGTATCGAGCGGGTCTTTTTCCCTGAACGTACCAACCAGGTGCCCGACCGACCTGCAATCACCCTCATCGTACTTGCCCCGGAACTTGGGGCCACGGATGGGGAGACCAGGCAGTTCATGGAGCTTGTTACCCGGGAATACGGCACTGCCGGCCGCACCTACAAGAGTGCCTTGATCTGGGCCATAGCCGACTCGCCAGCCACACTGCATGAGGAAGCCCGCAGGCTGTTGGCCTGGGAAGACATTCAGGCCGGGGAGGCCGACCGTCTCGATGATTTGCAGCGACAACAGTTGACCCAAAACGTAAAGAAGGCCGAACGCGACCTGAGGGAAGCCGTTTGGCGCGGCTACAAGAACATCGGGTTGCTGGCGAAGGACAACACGATTCGGACGGTGGATTTCGGTCTGATCCACTCGAGTGCCGCAGCAAGCATGGTTGAGTTGATTTTCGCCCGGCTTCGCCAGGATGACGAAGTTGTGGAGACGGTAAATCCCAGTTTCCTTCTTCGCAATTGGCCGCCGGCTCTGACGGAGTGGGCCACACGCTCCCTTCGGGACTCGTTTTTCGCTTCCCCGTTATTCCCCCGGCTGTTAGTGCCTGAGAAACTCAAGGAAACAATCGCGAAGGGTGTCAGTAGCGCTCAGATCGCATACGTTGGCAAGAAGGCGGCGAACGGGAAGTATGACCCGTTCTGCTTTGCGACAGCCCTAGAGCCAATCGATATCGAGTTCAGTAACGACGTTTTCATCATCACTGCTGCGGAAGCCCGCAAGCAGGTCGAGCCGCCGGTACTAACGGCGATTGAGGTCCGCCCTGACGGCGCATGGGCGGCTCCCGGCAAGAGCCTGATGTTCAGCGCCAGGGGCCTTGACCAGTTTGGGCACGAGATGCCGTTAGATAAACTCGTGTGGACGTCGAGCGGCGGTCAGATTGGCGAGCGGGGTACCTACAAGGCAGCAGAGACACCAGGTGACTACGTGGTGACGGCTGCAGCCGGCACGGCCACCACATCGGTGCACGTCTCCGTGGGCGTGGAGCAGTACGGTGGTGACGGGTCAAAGGTTGGTGCTGCAGCCCACGGTGAGCTGCGATGGGTCGGCGACGTACCCCCTCAGAAATGGATGCAGTTCTACACGAAGGTCCTGGCTCGCTTTGCCGGTACCGGGGGGCTTGCTGTAAATGTGAGGGTTTCAATTTCCCCGGAGGGTGGAGTTTCTCGACAACAGGAGGATGAGGTTAGGGCTGCACTGCGGGAGCTTGGCCTGGAAGGGAATGTTGAGTCCAAATGACAGACAGATGTATCTACGTCGGCGGACCGCGCTTGGTGGCGGCCGCAAGGCAGTGGTCGGGAAGATGGGGTTGGCGATTCGAAGTCGCCGGGCGTACAACCTGGTTTTGGGGCGAAGGTGCTGGAGAGACTGTTTGACGGGGATTTGGTCACGGGCGAAAAGGCCGACCTCAATTTGGTGTAGCTGCGGCGGCAACTGAGCGAATTCCGGAACCCGGCAATTCGGGATGAATTGAGCTAGAAACATCGTGCGCCAAGAGCCAAGAGGAAAGGATAGGCTGGTCGACGAGGCAACAGCTTACAAAAAGGCATGAGTTATCGGCGCCGCCTGGGTTGGATTCAGACCGGAAGGGATGCAGGAACTCCGGGTACCGGACTATGGATCCATGCCACGCAGATTGTTGGAGCAGGAACTCCCGGCGCTTAAGCAGGATTTCTCGGAGTGTCTACGGCATATTCTTAGGGGGCTGCCTCTGAACAATGCCGTCGTAGCTCGGGCCGTGCGGTTCTTGGGCTCAAGGTATGCCGGATTCATCGAAAGTACCGGGCCACACGCAATCGGTACCTTGCAGGATTTTGAAACCGCAGTGTGCAGGGTGCCAGAAGCCGCAATGTTGGATGCGCCACCATACACAGAGCTCCTCATGCAGGG
>JANXWY010000123.1 GCA_025350905.1 Verrucomicrobiota bacterium | reverse complement strand
CCCGCAGGGTGCTCTCGCCGCCGGCGGACGGAACATCCAACTGCTGGAGAATTGCTTCGACCGCCTCCAAATTCTCCTTCGAGTTGGAGGTGAGGATGAGGGCATTGGAGTGCGGTTCACTTGTGATCCGTACTTTGCCATAAAGCCGGCCGACATCCCGGTCCGCCGTCTCTTGCGGTGCGTCATCGTAAAACCAATAGGGCCGCTGTTGATCCTTTTTTTTCAGAAAGAGCTCGTTCAGGACCTCTTCCATATCCACGGCACTGACGTACTTGAGCTGGTAAATCTTGGGGGAAAGACTTTCGTCCGTCACCGGCTCATCCAGCGCGGCGACCATTTTGGCGATGCCCTCCATTGTCGCCGGCGGCGCCTGGACGATGATGGAGTTGCGCCGCCGGTCGGCCACGACGCTGAAGGTTTTCTGGCTCTTGGAAGTGGGACTGCCGCCGGAAAACATAAAGTAGGGATATCTTGAGGAGCTATCCGGGTCTTGATTGAGATCCTTCAACTGCTTGGCCACATCCGTGGCATCGGCGTTCTTGAGCTGGAACGTACGTGTGGCTTTTTCCTGCGCTTCCTCGGTGTCCAGCAGCATGACCAGCCGCTCAATGGCTTTGAAATCGGATTCGCCGGAGAGGATGATCAGAGAGTTGGAGCGGTCGTTGGCGCTGATCTCGACCATTTCCTTCTGCGATTTGCTGGTCAGCTTCTGGTACAGGGGGCTGATTTCCTTCACCAATTCCTGCGCGCTGACGTGTTTCAACGGGATCATGCGCATGGCCACGTCCCCCGGTTGATCGGTATCCAGGGCCCCGATGATGTCGGCCACCAACGCCAAGTTGTCGTTGAAATCCGTGACGATAATCTGGTTGGCGTGGGCGTCCACCTCCACCGTGGCTTTTTCCGACAGCAACCCTTTCACGCGCTCTTTCATCTCCGCCGCCTGAACGTATTTGAGGGGGAAAAGCTTGATCAGCCGCTGTCTTCCCACGGGGATGTTGGTGCGCGTGGCCTCAATCAACTCCGGGTTCATTTTCGGCTCCTTACCTTCCGGCACGATGAAAATGAACTTGCTCGATTCGACCACGGAAATTCCCTCCAAGGACAGGGCGCGATAGATCAATCCGATTGCTTCCCGCGGCGTGAGCTTTTTCGAACTCACAATCGTCAACTGGCATTGGGCCTGAGGACTCTTGACCACGCTCTTGCCGGTGGTTTGGGCCAGCCATTGAACGATCATGTCGATATTCGCACCCTGAAAGCTGACTTGAATTTCATTGGTGGCGGCCGCCGAGTCCGGTCCCGCCGGCAAGCCCGCGGCCTCGGCGGGGGGGGACGGATTGGCGGAAAGGGTCGGTGACCCCGTTGGACTCGGGGCGTTCGTCATGACCGCGGCCTTGGTTGCGGGATCCGCCGGCGTCGTCTGGGCCTGGGCGGAAAATTGGGTGACGCCGGCCAGCTGCGCCGCGAGCAGGCCGAGACACAGCCGGCCGGTCGCGGCGCCGAACCCGCTATTTGGATTTGATGGTGGTTTCATTGGTTGCTGGCTTGGGTTGGGGTAATAGGCTTTCACCGCCGAGGCCGGAGAAAATGGTGAGTTCTTTTGGTTCGCCAGCCTGTTCGACGAGCACCCGATTAATGCCGATGCGGATTAGTTTAATGCCGGCCAATTCGTCGCCCGCTTTCAGGAGGCCGGTTTGTCCGTTGGGCGCCCGCAGGAAGGCGTCCTGGCCGGCGATCCCCAGCAAGGCCATCGGCATCGGCCTCATGAAGGGGGCGAGAATTTCGCTTTGCACAATCTTGTCGATGCGCGCCTGGATGAGCGGCGAAAGCTCAGGCATTTTGGCCGGGCTGGATTGAGCCTGGAGGGGCTGTGGCCCGGGCTTGCCGGGGGCACGGGCAGAGCCGACATTGGGGCCGTTCTTTCCGGCTGCCACATTCGTCGGTACTTTATCGGAAGTCTGGCCGGATACTGAATTAGTCTCGGCCTTTTCTGGTGCCTGGCTGGGCGCTGAATTAGTTCCTCCCGGTCCCGTCGAGTTCCCCGGAACATTGGTTTCCAGTTTTGCTGGGGTTGGGGCGGGGGCGGCATTGGTCGCCGTGCCCCCCGACGTCGGGCTCGGGAGCGCGTTCGTGGTCGGGGTGTTCGGGCTGGGGCCTGGGCGGGTGACAATATTGGTTGCGGGCGCCGCCGGAGGGGCCTCGAGACTCGCGGGCAAGGTCGGCAACTCTGGCAGGCGCACGCCGCGCAGCGGATTGGTGCGGAGCCCGAGGCGGGTGAGTTGAACCAGCAGCAAGCCCACCAGCACTCCACAGACGATTTTCAGAATCATTTCCGATCGCTCACGCATGGGGCGGCTCCTCGGTTTTCCATTGCTCGAAATCCATGATGATGATCGTCAGGCTCAGCTTGAGCAGGCCGGGTTTTGTGGGGTCGGCGCCGAGCTGGACCGAATCCAGGACGGCGGGAAATCCCAGGCTGTCGAGGCGATGCAGGAACGTGAGCAACGCTGGGAGGGGGCCGCTGCCCTCCAGTTTCACGGTGGCCAATTCCCGCGCGGCGGGCCGGCCCGGGGATTCGCGGATGGGACCGAACTGGATGCCGCCGCTGGCCGCCGCCTTCTGGATCGCCGAACTGGTTTCCCCGACGACCGTGGCCTTGGAGAGTTTCGCGGGATCCAGATTGAATTTTTCCATCAACGTGGTCAAAGTCAGGACCTTGTCCTCGTAGGAGCGGATCTCCTGGTTTATTTTTTGCCCGTCCGCCAACAGCTTCCGGTAATCCGCGCGCCGCGTTGCAAAAAACTTCCCGCCGAAGAAAGTCACGTAGAGCGCGACCACGACGACGCCGAGGCGAAGGACACGTTTTTCACGAGGAGTCAATGGGCGCATTGAACTATTCCTTCTTTTCTCCCGCAGCAGGAACGCTCGCCGGCAGGCCGGAAGGATTCGCGCCGTCGTTCGTGCGGGGAGGCATTGCTCCGGACGACCGCCGAACGGGCGCAGCCGCTGTCGATGGGCCACCGGGTCCCGGTATCGGCGCCGGCCGCCCCGGCGGCATCGATGAAGGCGAGCCCCCCATGGGGAATCCACCAAGCCCACCTTCCTTCGTCGCG
>JANXWY010000082.1 GCA_025350905.1 Verrucomicrobiota bacterium | reverse complement strand
GTCCAGCGGCACGCCCGAGTCACCGCACGTTCCGCCCGCTCTGCGCGGGCGGAGTGTTCGCAGCGCGAACACTCCTACCACCCGGGTTGACCGCCACTTCCAGTCGCACTCCGACCCCGCCGGCAGAGCTTTGAGCATCCGGCTTCGAGCGGCCGCTTCGTAGCCGACCGGCACTATGGTCGGGGCGGATCGGGGTAGGGTGGCGATCAGCGGATGTTGGGCACGGCAAACAGCACCCCGCCGAACAGCAGCCACGCGAGGATCAGCGTCCAGATCACATTGAACGCCTGCGCGCCGATGAACGCGAACGCCGGCCGGCCGCCTTCCATCCGAATCAAGTCGGTGAACTTCGTTTCCAACCCAATGGACACAAACGCCAACGCGAACCAGAAATTTCGCAACCCGGTCAACAGACCCTTGGTCTCCTTGACCAGCGCGCTGTCGAGGGCGAACGAGAACACGAGCGACGCGGCCATGAACCCGAGTACAAATTTGGGAAACCGTTCCCAGATCAACCGCACACTCGGCCGCAGCCCGCCCGCCGCGCGTTGACGCATGGTCCACCAGATGGAAATGCCGAAGGCTGCCACGCCGATGAGTACGTTCTGCGAGAACTTCACGATCACACCGGTCTTCATGGCCGGCTCGCTGATCAAGGCGCCGGCCGCCACCACCGAGCCGCTGGTATCCAGCGTGCCGCCCAGCCAGGCGCCGGCCACGATTTCGGGCATGTGGTAATATTTCACGACCCACGGCATCAGGATCATCATCGGCACCGCGACGATCAGCACGAGCGAAGTAACGTAGGAAAGCTTTTTGCGGTCGCCTTGAATGGCCCCGCACGCCGCGATGGCCGCCGACACGCCGCAAATGGACACGGCCGTCGAAAGCATGACCGCGAATTCATCATCCACTCGCAGCCGGCGCGCGAGCCAGAAGCAAAAATACCAAACCACGGTCACGACCAGGACCGATTGCGTGAGACCGAGCAAGCCGGCCTGCATGATTTCCTGGAAGAGAATGCCCGCGCCCAGGATGACGAGGCCAGTCTTGATGTAAAACTCCGTGCGCACCGCCTGCCGCAACCAGTCTGGCAGTGGCATTGTGTGATTTAGTAACAGGCCCAGCCCGAGCGCAAAGATGACGTACTCGAGCCCGAATTCATTGGCTTGCGAGTTCCCCGCCATCATCTGCGCGCACCACGCGAGGGCGAAAATCACGGGAAAGCCAACGATGAATCCCGCCACGCGCCCGCCCATCAACCGCACTACCACCGCCGAAACGCCGAAGTAAATCAGCCCCAGCACCGCCGCCCTTTGGAGATTGGTGGTGCTGACCACCGCGCTCAGCATGCTGGTGCGTTTGCTTTGTAACGGGGCGATGAAATTCTGCGCCCGCTTGCTCGCTTCCATGCTGCTTGCCTTCGCCGCCGCCGTTTCCACTTGCCGGGTGGCGGTGCGGATCGTCTCCGGATCGGGACCCGCCAAAGCGGTGCCGAGTTGGGCGAGCGCTTTAGCCAGCCCGCTTTCCCCTTGCCGGGCCAGCTCGATTTGCAGCTGGTCCAACTCCGCCGACTGCGACTGCAAGGCGCGACTCTCCTTGGCGAAATGGGACGCAGTCATCCAATTAAACCCGGGCAAAACGGGACGCCAGCACACGACGACTGCGGCGATCAGCAGGCCGCCGGCGATCACGGCGAGCCAATCTTCATTCTGCCACCAGCGGGGTGGGGGAGGGGGTTGCGTTGGGGTTTCCATTTTCGTGAGGCTGAAAATGGAGGGGATTAGGGCGAGCGTAAACTCAAAAGGTTAACCCGCAAGAAAACCAGCCGGATTTGCCCGGCCGCCGCTGCCATTCGCAGCATGTCAAAACTCCATGAGAATGTCCCCATCAGGAAAGTGCTGGGAGTGCCACTGGGCTTGGAATTCGTCAAGGTATTGCTCGTTCCTGCGCTCCACCTTGACAAATTCCAAGCCCAGTGGCGTTGAGCACTTAGGCTTTCGCTTCGCGAAGCCTGTTCTTGCGAAGAACCAGAGCCCTACGAGCGATGGGGACATTTTCATGGAGTCGAGATGGGGACATTTCTAAAGAGTTCCGACAGCTGCCATTCGCAGCATTGACACCGAATCGCCTGACGGATAGGCAATGCCCATGGCGCGCGCATGGATTGCTTTCTTTCTGGCTGCATTTTCGATCTCCGCCGCCGCGGTCACCAATCGCCTCGCCTTCGATTCGTTGCCGGAGGCGCGGTTTGAATTCACCGGCCCAGTCGGCGGGCGGATTCATGCCAACCTTGACCAGTGGCTGCTGTGCGCGCCTCAGGCCAACCCCGGCATGCTCGAAATGTTTCGCCTGCGCGATCGCCAACCCGAACCGCAACTGGTCCCGTGGGCCGGCGAGTTCGTCGGCAAGTATCTCATCTCCGCCGTGCAGGCCTTGCGGATGACCGACGATCCGCGCCTGCGCCAACAGGTGTCGAACGTGGTTGCCGAATTGATCGCGACGCAGGCGGACGATGGCTACCTCGGGCCGTTCCCAAAAAATATTCGTCTGTTAAAGCACTGGGATCTTTGGGGGCATTACCACGCCATCTCGGCCTTGCTGCGCTGGAACGAATACAGCGGCGATCCCGGCGCGCTCGCCGCCGCACGCCGGGCGGGTGATCTCGTCTGCGCCACCTACCTCGACACCGGCAAGCGGGTGTTGGACGCCGGCGATTCCGAGATGAACATGTCCATCCTCACCGCGATGGCGATGCTGTATCGCGTCACCAGCGAGCCGCGTTATCTCCGCATGGCGCAGGAGGTGGAAAAGGATTGGGAACGTGCCGGCGATTATCTCCGCGCGGGATTGGACGGGCGCGAATACTACCAATCACCTAAACCGCGTTGGGAAAGTTTGCACGACTTGCAAGGACTGGTGGAAATGTGGCGGATCACTGGCGAGCCGAAATATCGCGAGGCGTTCGAGCATCACTGGCGGAGCATCCGGCGCTGGGATCGGCGCAATACCGGCGGCTTCAGTTCCGGCGAGCAGGCCACCGGCAATCCCTACACGCCGAGCGCCATTGAAACCTGTTGCACGGTCGCCTGGATGGCGCTCACGATTGATTACCTGCGGCTCACCGGCGATCCGCACGCGGCGGACGATCTCGAACTCGCGACGCTGAATGGCGGGCTGGGCGCGCAACACCCGAGCGGCCGTTGGTTCACCTACAACACGCCGATGGACGGCGTCCGCGAAGCCAGCGCGCACACGATTGTTTTCCAGTCGCGCGCCGGCACTCCGGAACTCAACTGCTGTTCGGTGAACGGCCCGCGGATCCCTGGCATGTTGAGCGAGTGGGCGATAATGGCAGATCCCGATGGGCTGGTGGTGAACGGTTACCTTCCCGGAATGTTCACGCTACCCCACGCGGGCACCAATCGGATGCTCCGGCTGGATCGCGACTACCCGCGCTCGAACTCACAGCGTGTTTTCATCTTCTCGAGCGGCGGTGACGAATGGACTTTGTCGCTGCGGATTCCGGCCTGGTCCACCAGCACACGACTGACGGCGAACTTTCCGGGCGTCCCGACGAATGCGCCGGCGGGCAGCTACGTTCGGATTCGCCGGCGCTGGAATGCGTGCGACGAAATCGTGCTTGGGTTCGACGCGGGACTGCGGGCGGTCGCCGGAGCGAACGAAGCCGCGGGCAAGGTCTCGCTCTATCGCGGGCCGCTGCTGTTGGCTTACGATCAAGCGCAGAACGCTTTTGATGAAGCTGCGATACCGCCGATCAATCTCGCCAAGTTGTCCGAGGCCCGCTTGGTTGAAACCGAAACGGACCCAGCCCGCACAGCTGCCGCCACGGGTGCGGTTAGCCAACCGTGGCTCGTGGTGGAGGTCCCGACGGCGGACGGGCGGCCGCTTCGCCTCGTGGATTTCGCCAGCGCGGGCGCCGCGGGCACCCACTATCGCTCGTGGCTCGCCGTCGCAAATCCGCCGCCAGCACCGGCCTTCACGCAACTACCGGCCGACTTCGCGCGCGTGCCGGTGGGGGAAGTGCGGTTCCAGTGGCGCGGGCAACGTAGGGCAGGCGTCTCGCCTGCCCAAAGTAACGCCAGCGACTACCGGATCGAATTTGCGTCCAATGACTCTTTTGTGCCGTCGCTGCTCGCCACGAACGTTGGTTCAACAACTCGCATTGCTCTCAACACCAAAGTGCTCAACGGAAAGGCAGGCGAGATGCCGGCCCCACTCTACTGGCGCGTCGTGAGTGTGAGTACGAACGGCGAAACCGTTCCTGACGTTCCCCCCGCCCGGTTCGTGCTGGACCCGGCGGCACCGCAACAAGTGTGGCCACCGGACCCGAAGCCCGGCCCGCACGGCGAACTAATTCTCCACTCGCTGCGCGGCGACGCGCCGCCTTATTTCGGTGAAATCAAACCCGGCCAGGTCACGGTCCGCGATGCCGAGGGCACCGAGGTCAACGGGCGCGACGAAATGATCGCTTATCCGATGACGGTCTGGCCCGAGATGGATTTCACGGTGGCCGTGCGAGTCCGCTTGCGTGAGTCGCCGGGCAAACGGACCGGCCAGATTTTCAGCGGCTGGGCGGCCGGGATGGATGATCCGCTCCGACTGGTGGTGGATGGGGGCAAAGTCTTTGCGCGCATCGAAGCGGGCGGTGGGTTTTCAACGCCGGGGGCGGCGCTGGAAGTTGGCCGCTGGTATCACGTCGCGGGGGTAAAACAGGGCGGCACACTGACGTTGTTCGTTGACGGAAAGCCCGTCGGTTCCTGTGCCGCGCCCGAGTTCACGGCCACCCAAGCGAAGGACTGCGCGTTGGGGGGCAACCCGCATTTCTCCGGCAATGAATTTCTCGCGGCGCGCTTCGCGGATTTTGCTTTCTTCGCCCGCGCGTTGTCCGCCGAGGAGATTCAAGCGATGGCCGGGAAGTAAGGGGTGTATCCGGCCAAACCCATCCCTGGCGCCAGATCGACCCGCAGATGTTCGGCCGCTACAGTTTCGCCAAGCCCGACGCGCAGACGACGTTGCCTGACAAAGTCTCGGCGAACATCAGGAATACCAAACTCCGGCCAAGACTACTAAAGTCTTTGCGGGGCGTTTAATTCGCGCTTCCGGGTCAATCTTCGGAATCCACCGCGTGAGAAACCGGCGCTCCGCTTACGGTGCAAAGAGCTCGCCGAGGGTGTCCAGGACGGCGCTGGTGGTTTCGGCATCCAGTTTGCCCAGACGCTTCACCAACCGGGATTTGTCCACCGCCCGGATCTGGTCGAGCGCAATCTCGCCGACCTTGCCTTGAAATTTGATTTCGACCCGGGTTGGCCAATGGCGACAGACCGTGGTCATGGGCGCGATGATGACCGTAGCGACGGCCCGGTTCAGTTCAGCGGGAGAAACCACCACGCACGGACGCGTCTTGGCCGTCTCCGCCCCGGTGGTTGGATCCAGGCGGACGAGGAAAATGTGAAACCGCTCAACTACCATTGCCATTCCTTCGCGTCGAAGTCATTGCTCAACTGACGCGTGGCGGCGAGATCGTCTTGGGTCAGGCGCGGACGATGGAAGGCTTTGGTCCAATGGGCGCGGGCCTTGCGGCGTGGGCGAAGCAACAAGCCCTTGGCGGACGGCTGCAATTCCAAGCCGTAAGGCCAGCGGTGCAAAGTCAGTTCGAAAGCCGTCGTTTTCATGGGAATAACCTCTCCGACACGCGGGGTTTAGTCAACGTCCCAGTCTCCGACCTTGCACGGCGCATCCGAACCGAAACGCTGATCGTCCAGAACCCGTGCAGCTGGGAAGGCCACGACGCCAATCTATGCCGGGAGATTGACCCACAAGTGTTCGGCCGCTACGGCTTCGCCAAGGTAAACGCGCAGACGATGTCGCCCACCGACAAAGTTCCGGCGAATATCAAGAACATCGAACTGCTGCGCGAGGCCCACCACAATCTTTAAGGCGGAATCATGCGATTGGAATTCAACGGAAAGGCGGAGCACGGCGAAGCCTAACCGAGGAGCGCGAACTTTAGCCCTCGGAGATTTCTTGACTCAAGACTTCGCGCGGCGGCCCGAAAAAAGTCATGCTTTTTGAAAAAGGGTTTCCTCGAAAGCTCGTGCTTCGCCTCCCCAGTATGCCTCCCAAAAAAGTTTTGACGCGGGCCGATATTTCAGGAACGCCGGTGAGTTGCTCCTGAACCCGCGCTCGCACTCTCCAAACCCCACCCGTCGGCTCGCTGAAGCGCTGGCGCGTCGCGTATCCGGCTTGGTGAGGATCCAGATACGGAAGTGCCCAAGGTTTGCCCGCTGGCTGGAATTCGAGCATCTCCATCTGAATTGGCGCTCATGATTGAGAGAGCCAATTCGAGCCGGCTTTGACCTCGACGGCGGAGAGGGAAATAAAAAGAGTGTTGCTGGTGTGATTTGTCGCCCAAAAGATCATGCCTGTGGAGAGGTATCCTTGATTATTGAACTCACCGGTTTTGACGTAACGGAAGGTGATCGGTGGGCTCTTAACAACCGCTTTCTCGCCGGTGGCAACGATCAAAACCACCGGGATGCCTGTGAGGATTACGGCAGCAATTACCACAAAACGCCTTTTTGTCATTGCAGGTTGTTGTTCAAAATATGTGTGCCGACCGCCATGAAAGCTCTTTGGAGTATGTGTGGCGCGAATTTTCGCCGGGACACCGTGGCCAAGGCGATTCGCTGGGTCATTGGCTGGCGGCTGGCAACGGATATTTGATATTCGCAATCATTCCTAGATCGACTGACTGGCCGTCCGCGGAAATTGTCGGCATAAAGGTCAATGTCGGTCCGACGGCGTATTTCTCTCCGGCGCGCGTTTCCTTTTTATCCAGCGATTGAATCTGAGCCTGGCGACCAGTAAACACTGTGAGTCGCGGAGAGCTTATGATTGCGACTGCATTGGTGTCGCTAGCAGCCTTCACGATGGCATCGCAGAGTTCGGTTGTCAGGACTGCGGAAAACTTTGTCTCTTTGTCGCCCGGGTTGGACTGGTCGAGGCCAAGGGTAGTGGCCGCCTCGACTGAAACCTCCATCACGCGAGTTTCGATATTCACCACGGCGGCATCCTCGGTGCGCGTTGGCACAGCCAGGATATAGACGATTTTCCCGGAGAGCGTCTTCCAACCGCCTGAAATGATAGCCTGATTCCAAGGCACTACCGCCCGCGCTGTTGCTGAAAAGGTTTCAACCGGTGGCGAGTTGGTGGAAACTTGTTCGGCCGCGGATCGCGCACCCGCAGCGTCGAGCTTGTTCTTGGCGACCTGTTCCGCACTCTTGAGTTCTCCACGTAAACGCGCCACTTCTGCACGCAGCTTTAGGAGTTCCGTGGTACTGCGATTCAACCGTTCGTTCTCCACCCGCAGTCCGGCAAGTTTGCTTGCCGCTTCGTCACGCTCCCGGCCCAGTTGCTCTGCTTGTAGTCGCTGAAGCGATTGGTTTTCTTCGCGCAGTCGCGAAGCCTGCCTCGCTTCGTAGATTCCCAATGCGGCGACGACGGCGAGCGTGGCGGCGATCAGAGATTTTTGCAGTGTGGTCATGGCGATGGTTTTGATTGCGGTTGCTGTTGTTGCGGCGGCAATGCTCGTTCCGGCAAGCGCGGCAGCAATTGAAATCGTGGCGGCCAATCCCACGGGCGCGGATTGGACGGCGTTGGCTGCAAGCACCACGCCGAGACTGGCGGCGGTCGTCGTTATCCCTCGGCGCTTCAGGAACTCCTCCAATTTCTCCAAGGCGCGCGTCACTCTCATGCGCGCGGCGTCTTCGTTGCTGCCCAGGACCTGGCCGACCGTGCGGAAATCCTGCTGCTCAAAAAAGCGGAGCAGGATGGCCGTACGATCCGCTTCACCCAGTTCATTGATAGCTTCGTCGAGCAGCGGCGCGACTTGGGAGAAATCCGCCCCGGAGTGGTTTTGCAGCGTATTCATTTCCACGGCCTGCCTTTCGCGGGCTTGGCGACGGCGTTCGCCGCGCAGAGTGTTGACGGCCACAAAGCACGCGTGCCGATGCAACCAGCCGCCGAGCCGGACCTCGCGGGGCAACGTCCGCGCCAGGCGGGCCAAGTCCACGAAGACGGTTTGCGTGACGTCCTCCGCCCGATGCGGGTCACCCGCGACCAACCGGAGCGCCGTCGAATGGACCAGGTCAATGAACCGGGCGACCAGTTCCCGAAAGGCAGCGTCCGAACCGTTCCGGCGGTATTCGACGAGCAAGGCTTGGCTGTCCGTCATGTTCAATCATCAGTAAAGACCCGCCGAAGAGGCAAACCGAACAAAAAAAGTTTTAGGCGGCTTGCTTAATCGTAGCGCGGTCGGTCGTAGTTGAAAGCTGCCGCCAGATTACTCGCGGCATAGTTCGCAGAACTCCATCAGGTTATTTCACCGACTTGGCCTTTATCGCCATCGGGGCCACCGGCTGCCAATGCGGCCACATTGCTCCCCAACCGGGCCTGACGTGCGTGATCGGGTAGGGCGGTCCGCCCTCGGCGCGCACCACATAGATCTGGCGCGTGCCGCTGCGATCAGAGCCAAACACAACCCACTGGCCGTCGGGGGAAAACTTCGGGTGATAGTTGAGCCGACCATTTGGGGTTTGGGTCAGTTGCTCAATTGCGCCGGTCAGGGAGACGCGCATTAATTCGACGCTTTCGCCGACCTTCGCCGTGTAGTAAATCCAATTTCCATCTGGTGACCACAGCGGGACGTCACTGCTGCCGCCATGGAAATCGGGCACATCCAGAAGTTCCACGACGCCGCGGAAGCCCTGACGGTCGGCCACTTTGCGCAGGCCGCTGCCATCGCGACGAACAATGTGCGGATGACAGTTGTAATGTTCGCCCGCGACGAACAGCAGCCAGTCGCCGTCCGGCGACCATTGCGGGACGAAGTTGAACGGTTGTCCGGTTTCCACGCGCTTGGCATTCGCGCCGTCGGCGTCGGCGATGAAAATCTGGTAGCTTTTGTGGTAGGCAATTTGTTTTCCGTCCGGCGACGCATTGAAGCCATAGGCGAACTCCTTGGAATCGGCGGTGAGATCTTGCTTGTTGCGCCCGTCGAGGTTCATGCGGAACGGATGCGAATCGCTCCCGATGAGCGCTTGAAAGCCCAGCCGCGTCGGATCATTCGGCCAAAAGAAGACGCCCGTGTTGTAGAAACTGACCCGCTCGACGGCGGTGACGTTGATGAGTTTGCCTTTCGCCAGATCGAGCAGCAGGGTGTCGTACCGCCAGCCCTCGGGTGTGAACCGAAATGTCTTGTTGGTTTCCTCCCACGCTCCGTTTTCCGGCGATTCCCAACCACAGCCGATGATGGCCTGCCGGCCGTCGGGCGACCAGCCGGCGAATTGCGTCCAAGTATTTTGTTTGCGGGTAAGCTCGCCGGCGAGTCGCCGTGGCCGACTGCCGTCGGCCCGCACCACCGCTGCGCGCATCGTGATCACATTCGCGTGGCGTCCGCCCGGCAGATTTGTCTGATACTCCGTGAAGCCGATGAGTCCTTGGGGACGCCGGACAGCGGCGGCGGCGAACAGTAAACCGGGATTCAGACCGGAGGCTAGAGCAACGCCACCGACTGCTGAGGCAGTTCTCCGCAAAAAGTTGCGCCGGGAAATGGCTGGCTCATTCGAAATTTTGTGGCGTTGCTCAGGCTTCATGGATGAGCGAAAGGCTAACGCCCTTTCGGTTGCCGACCAAGATATAACCACGGTACCCCTGAGATCATGAGATCGGAATCGCCCAGGCTGAAGCCCAGAAAAAGCTGGTGACACAACTCCTCGTCGCGGCATGATGCCCCATCAATGAATCCGCAGCGCGCGATTGGCCCTTCCCGCTACGCTTGGGCCGTGGTGGCTTTGCTCTGGCCGGTGGTGGTCTTGAACTACCTCGATCGCCAGATGCTTTCGACCATGGGCCTATCCATCAAGGCGGACATTGTGGAACTGCAAAAGGCCCAGTACTTCGGCTGGCTGATGGCGATTTTTTTGTGGGTTTATGCATTCTGCAGTCCGGTCGGCGGTGCGATTGCCGACCGGCTCAATCGTAAATGGCTCATCATTGCCAGCCTCGCGGTGTGGTCGCTGGTCACGCTGCTCATGGGTCAGGCGGGGAACTTTCGCCAACTCTTCGCCTTGCGCGGCATCATGGGCGTGAGCGAGGCGCTCTATATGCCGGCCGCCCTGGCGCTCATCGCCGATTACCACCCGGGCTCCACGCGATCGCTGGCCGTGGGCGTCCACTTGAGCGGCGTTTATATGGGACAGGCGCTCGGAGGCATCGGCGGCTGGGTGGCGCAGGAAGTTTCCTGGCGCACTGCGTTCGTTGGCTGCGGAGTCATGGGGGTTGCCTACGCTTTCATCCTGATGATTTTTCTGCGGGAGACGGAGCGCGGCCAACCAATGCAAACCGCGACGAGTGCGGTTCCGGGCGCGGGAGTGGGGGTCGACTGGCGCGGGTTCGCCATACTGATACTGTGTTTCTCCCTACCGAGCTTGTCGGGTTGGGCGGTAAAAAACTGGTTGCCCACATTGTTGCAGGACCGCTTCGGCCTGGCGCAAGCCCCTTCCGGTCTTTGGGCCACCATCACCCATGCTGGTGCCGGCTTCTTCGGTGTCATTCTCGGGGGCGGCCTCGCGGATCGCTGGTCGCGGCGGACCGTGCGCGGCCGCACTTATTTGAGCGCGGCAGGACTGGCCCTGCTCGTGCCCGCCATCATCCTCGTAGGGCTGGCCCCAGGTTTTGGCCTGACCATCGTCGGCACGGTTCTGTTCGGCTTGGGTTTCGGCATGTTTGACGCGAACAAC
>JANXWY010000050.1 GCA_025350905.1 Verrucomicrobiota bacterium | reverse complement strand
ATCCGAAATTCTCCTCGCGCCGATCCCCGCGATTCATCACATGATAAATCGCCCCGGGATATTCAACTCGTAGCTTCCGAGCCATGCCACCGACTCTGACTCCATCACGAGCAATTATCAATTAGCGGAACTGACCCCTTTCCGCGCCCGACACGCGACGACGCAAGCGCCTCTCCAAAAAAGTTTTGGGCCTTAACTAACCGCCATTAAGAACTGACCCGTTTATAAGAACTGACCCGTTTAATTCCAATTGATTCGTCTCATCTCTCCCGCGTGGCGGGACGGGCGACGCCACGGGCAGACTGACATTTCGGGAGCGAGCAGGTCCGCGCCGGCAGGACGGCTGGCCTTTGATTCCGCAGCCGCCATGACGGCGCGGGGCTGCGAGCGTTCAGGCGCGTTGAAAGCGAGAAGATTCCTTACACCGCTTGTGCGGGACAGCCGGTTTATTTTGGAGCGGACGGCGTTTTGAATTTGCGTGCCTGCTCGATGAAGGCGTCGTCCAGCGCTTTCTTGCTGTAGTTCCAAACCAACTCCTCGTCACGGGCGAGTTTGGCATTGATGAGCAAGCCGCCAGTTGCGTTGGTTCGGTATGGCTGGCCGTAGAAGTCCAGCACTGCTTTGACCCGGTTGAGATAGTCAGGCGTCACCAACTCAGGAGCAGGAATCAATTTGTTCTGTGCGCCCTCCTGAAGTTTGAGCGGCTGAAAGTCCACGAACCTGGTTGAGCAGCCGGTCATAAACAGGAGTGCGACAATCACGGTTGTCGCCGTAAGCCAAATCGTTTTCATGGGCCTTGCCACCTCCAAGCCGCGTGGTAGAACGGGCAGGTATAGATGAACCCTGAGAGGGTTTGCTGCCAGTCGGAACTCATGTTGAAAGCCTTGGCGCTTCCTTGGGTGCGGAGTTTGTCGAGGGCGGCGTCAGGGATGCTTCCGTGGCCTGGAATGTAAACACCCGCACCGGCGTTCCAGTCGTATCTATCAAGCCAGTGGTGATTGACCGCGCCGATGATGACGGTCTCTTCGCAATTGATGTTGCTCGAACGTCGGCTGTAAGACCGCATACAGCAGTTCTTGGTCAGCGAAAAATCACCGGTCGAGGTCAGCGTCGAGTCACCCGACGCAAAGAAGAGTTCGTCGAAAGAGAAGCCGCGACCATGATACGAGATTTGTGCGTCCCAGTAGTCGTGGAACGTCTTCGTCTCGCCGCACTTCATGCCCTTGGCGATCTTCTCCAAGCTCTCTTGGAATCGCACCTGGTTCTTCTGCTCTGCCGCTCTTACCTTGCTGAAACTCCTGAGCCAACTCACGGAGAGCACTTGGTCGCCTCCCCCGTTGATGTAGTTCTGAAGCATGTCTGGACCGACGGTCCATCCCATGTCGCGAGCTTCTTGGATTAAGCGCCTGACCTCCGCTTCGATTTCTGCAACGGTGCTGTTCGCATCAATGAGTCCGAGCGGATCAACTCGGTTCACACAGTCGTTATGCACGAACCGATACAAATTGTTCCCACCCAATTCCCCAACGGATCTCTGTTTAGCCACCTTCCAATGCTCGGATCATAGTAGCGATAACCGTAGTAGAGGAATCCGGTTTCCCAATCGCAGAATTTCGTCGAGAAGGTGAACGGATTCGCGAAAGCCAGGGTGACTGTGGCACGCAAGGGGTTGCCGAACGCGTCGAACTCATATTGCGCGGCGATTGCTCCATTTGTCGCGTTCACTAGGGCGTTGACGTTTTGATTGCCATCGAAGCAATAGAAGTAAGTCCCGGCGTTCGTCCCTTGATACACGGTCATCGAGATCAATCCGCCCACGCCACCGGCCCCTTGCATTGAGCCGCTGGCATCCGTGCCCCAAGTAAAGGATTGAACCAACCCGTTTGTCGCGTTGAGAACCGCCATGAGATTCCAGCCATCATAAACAAACTTGTTCGTCGATTGCGCGATGTAGGCAGAGCCATTCCACGCCGACACAATCTTCTGCGTACGGCGCCAGAGGTAATCGTATTGGCAATCGAGCTTTACCTTCGAGCCGGACGGCGCACTTGTGATACGCGTGAACGAAGTTGCTCGATTCTCTGGATCCCAAGTTATCGTCCACCGGCCGCTGTTCGTCAGGTTTCCATCGAGATCGTAACTGAATGCCTCGGGCGTTTGCGGCACGTACGCATTGCCAATCGTGCTGGCGACGATGTCCGAGTTGGTGCCATTGTTCAGCACGGCGAGGTTTGTCACCGAGAGCCAGACGGCTGTCGAGCTGTTCGTTACAGCCAACTCGGCGCGGAAATAATCATTACGCCGAACGTAAAAGGGTCAGTTCTTATGAATAGCTAGTTTTTGTGTTTTTCCTGCCGCCATCGGTATAGCAGCGTGTTTACATTGGCCACGCTGCCCATCTGCAGACGTTGTGCAATCCAAGCCACCGTCATCAGCGTCTCTTTCCGTAATCGCACCGCCACCTTCAGTTTCTCCAGGTCGCCTTTGTTGCGTTCTCCCAGCGTGGCCTCCGTCCACCGGCGCCGGCGCAACTCCTCCGCGACCAGCCGTTCAGCCTTCTCCCCCTGGCTCGCCTGCCGTTCCTCGCCGTAATGCTCCGGCCCCAACCGCTCATTCATCTGGCCCAGCAATTCCTTTTTCAACGCCGGCTCCCCAAAAAACCAGCCCCGCCGTATCGGTTGGTAGCCCTCGTCCTCCTCCGCCCCGCGCCGGGCCTCCATCCGGAGCTCCAACGCCCGCCGTCCCGCCGTGCTGTCTTTGGGAATCCCCGCCTCCCCCAACACCCGATCCACGCGCAACCACTCCGGCCGCTTTCCGGGTGCCCGTAGAAACGCCGGCCAACTGCTCCACCGATATTCCCGCAACGCCTGCGCGGGCCGGAGCAGCTTCGCCCGCGCCGGATTCAGATGCACATACTCGCAGACGGTTCGCAAATAGCCATTGCCCGACCCGTCCACGATCAGCGCTTTGTAACGGCCACTGAATAGGTGGCCAAAGAGCTTGTGCCGGCGGTTGAACCGCCCGGTGTAGGTGCCCAGCAACCATTTCATTCCCCCGACCAGCGTCAGCTGCGGGGTTTCGACCACCAGATGAAAATGATTGGGCATCAGACAATATGCATGCACCTGCCAACCGCTCCGCCCACAGACCTCTGCCAGCGCTGCCACAAACCCCTGCCGATCCTCATCGTCCTGGAAAATCGGCTCCCGCCGGTCGCCCCGGTTCAGCACATGATAGATCGCCCCGGGATATTCCATTCTGAGTTTTCGCGCCATGACCGAAAGTGTAGGGCCCAGCTGCAACTAGTCAATCATAAGAACTGACCCGTTTATGGGCGGTAATGCACCCAAGTTCAGCTGTCCGGCAAAGGGTAGGATAAAGGTGGCGCGCCTTCCTTTTGGCACCGGCCATCGCCCCAAGCTATTCTACGCTCTTTTGGCGCGGTGTTTTATATCAATCTGTCCATAGTTCATGGGTCAATGTTGCAGGACGGGGAACTCGCGAATCCGGATATTCCGAAACCAAGTTTCGCTGTGGTGGTCGGTCAGCAGGATGGGGCCTTTGATCTTTTCCCCAAAACCCCGGGCGTCTTTGAATTTGCTTTGCGCAATCGCCGCCTGCACCGCCGCGCTTCCGAGTTCGTACGTCAGAACTTTCTCTCCGTTAAGCCAGTGTTCGACGTGTTGGCCGCGGAGCACGAGGCGCGATCGATTCCAGGAGCCGGGGGGATTGACGTGAGGCTGGCGTTGCGGCGGCAGCACGTCGTAGAAAGATGCCGTCTGATGTTTAGCGCCCGACTCGGTGGCATCGTCCACCATCTGATATTCGTGGCCCGGTGCATTGGGGCGGGTCTCGGTGACCAGATACTTGACGCCATTGTTGCCTTTGGGGCCGATGCGCCATTCCCATTGCAGTTCGAAATCCGTAAATTGGTCCACGGTGATAAGGTTGCCGCCGCCTCCGCCGGCGATCAGGTGCAGACAACCGTCCTCCACGACCCAACCCTTGGGCGGAAAATCCGGCCGGCCATATCCCCGCCAGCCGGCCGTGGTCTTGCCGTCGAATAGCGGCTTCCAGTCGCCGGTTTCGGGGTCGCCGGCCCGCGCGGGGAGCAGGCAGACTAAAATGATCAACGGCACCGCTAAGATTCGGGAGCGTGAAAGTAAGTGCATGGGTGAAATGATTTACCGGTAGTTACCTTGGGGCCGGGACTTGGTCAATCCTCTTTCATCCTACGGGCTGGGGCGGTCAGTTCCCAACCGCCATCTAGGATTGACCGTTAGCCGGCGGCCAGTTTAACTGCGGCAATGAAATTGCCAGTTCCGGCGCTGTGGCTCGCGGCAATGTGGGCCGGTGGTTGCGCGACCCAGCCGGCCCCAGTTTTTCAGTCCGTGCCCCCCGCCTCCTCCGGCGGGCTGGGTACGGAAGCCGTCTCGCCCATCAGACCGGGCAACACGGAAGGCCCGCTCATCGTCACGCCGGAGGCTAATTTGACGGGCCGGGTGGCGGTTTACAACGAAGCGGGGCGGTTTGTGGTGCTGGATTTTCCCATCGGCCACCTGCCTGCCAATGAACAAGTGATGTTTGTTTTTCGCCAAGGACTCAAAGTGGGCGAGGTAAAAGTCACCGGGCCGCAGCGTGACCACAACACCGTCGCCGACCTGGTTTCCGGCGAAGCCCGGAAGGGTGATGAAGTTCGGGACCGATAGGAAGCCGGACGCAACGGCCGAGGGGAACGCCGTCGCCGGCCGCTATTTCAACTTCAGAAAGTTTTGCATGATCAAACGGCCATTCTCAGTGAGAATGCTTTCGGGATGAAACTGCACGCCCCAGATAGGAAACTGTTTGTGCTTCACCCCCATGACCTCGCCTTCGTCGGTCTCGGCGGTGATCTCGAGACAATCGGGGACGGAAGCCCGCTCGATGACGAGTGAGTGGTAGCGCGTGGCAGGAAAGGGATTCGGCATGCCCGCGAATAAATCCTTGCCGTTGTGCTTAATCGGGGAAGTCTTGCCGTGCATCATGCGGTAATTCACAACAACATTGCCGCCGAACACATGGCCTATGCACTGGTGCCCGAGGCAAACACCGAGCGTCGGGATTTGCGGGCTGAACGTGCGGATGATTTCGTTGGAGAGGCCCGACTCCTTGGGCGAACACGGGCCGGGTGAAATCAGCAGGCGATCCGGTTTCAGGGCGCGCACCTGTTCGACCGTGATCTGATCGTTGCGGTGGACTTGCATCTCCACCTTCAGCTCGCCCAGATACTGGACGAGATTGTAGGTGAAGGAATCGTAGTTGTCGAGGACTAGCAACATATCACTTGGCCGGTACTATAGCCGGTGGCGGAGTAGGTAAAAAGATTTTTTCGCCGGAGCGCCACGGATGTTCGACGCCATCGATCGTCAGGGTGCGCGGCAACAGCTGGATTTCGTGGCCGAAAATATCACAGGTCGCCGTGCCGGGCAGGAAAATCGCATCGACAAAAACACATTCGCCGAACGGCAGGGCAAATGACGCGGCGCGGCCGTGCTCGAAGCGGACGGTCTGCGGCAGGTTCGTCGGCGCCGACCCACCGCCGAATACGATGGTGATATTTGTAAGCTGCAGCGCCGGTTGATTGACAACGATGGCCGTCCCGTCCGCTAATGCGGCGAAAGTCACCTGCCACGGACCATTTTTGCGGCGGCGATGTTCGATCCAATTGAAAACGCAGGCGTAGCCCACCAGCGCAACCAGAAAGACGAGGAGGATTTGTTTGGCGAGGGAATGAGATTTCATTCAGGACTCAACGACCGTAATTGGCGCACCGGCGACCCAAGGTAGCGGCGATAAAAGGATTCAAACTTGCGAACGATTCATGGCGAACAAGAAGGGCCGCCCACGCTCGCTTTCGTATCGCGAGGCAGATTGTCGCCAGCTCCCGTCGTCTCCATCCGGACCCGACCTTTCAAGTTTGGAGAATATCGATCCGACGCAGGTTGTCAAAAACCATCGACACCCGGTCAGAAAGTTGCGATTCGACTACCTGTAGCGGCCGAAGTTCGTGGGGAGATGAACTCGCTTTTGGGAAATCTGCCGCGCGATTGGGCGCGACCCTTGGAGATGCGGTAACAGCAAGGGCTCTCGAGCTCGGGCTCACGCCAACCAGCGATCCAAACTGAATCCATTAAGCAACGTTTTGAAGGGGCGCAAGCTCGGAGGCGGATCCGTCACCGTTGCTGCCATCGGAATTCTTGACGCCAACCACGGGTTGTCAGGTTTTGACTGATTCCAGGGTCGCGCACTCTGGCCAGGCGGACTATTTTCTGAAAATCTGGAATTGACCATCATTCCTTAAGCAAGCCTTGAGTTACAAGCCTTGAGTTATAAGGCCGACGCCCGACGCGGAGGTGGGCTGGTGGTAGCTGAGCCAAAATTTGTTTGCTCGCCACGCCGTTCGCGGATGGCTGCGCCAACAAGGTGGGGCTGGGTTGTTTTGCAGTGCACGTCAATTTTGAGTGGTATGATCGCATGGCACTGGGGTTCATGCGGAGCCTTTCGGTGATGATTTCCCTCCCGCCGGCGCGGTCGTCGGGGAGATGGCTGCCGGCTTGGAACACGAAGGCAAGCGCTAGTGGGAGAACCACTGCGGGGCGGGCGCGAGATGCACTAATCGCTACAAATGCAGGGTGGCTGGTGGAGCCGACAGGATTCGAACCTGCGACCTTCTCATTGCGAACGAGACGCTCTACCAACTGAGCTACGACCCCAGCCACTGCTTCACCAATCCGTCATCACTAAAATCACTAAATTCATTGGATGAGGATTTTTCCAGCTAACCATCGCCGCCGACTTAAACTCAAGTAAGCGCATCAAAACACCCGCTCACGCGTGGGCTCGCTCTCCAGTCAACCAAATCCATTACCGCCGTCCAACGAACGCAAATTATTATGCGGGGTTTCGGCACCGGGGCAAGCGGAAATGGAAACCACCGGTCAGGATTTCCAAAGCGGGCCGGCCTACGTTTGGGTGGCGTCATGGGAAAGTGCTCGGAAATCGATGGCAAGCCTGGGCGCCTTCGGGCGTGGAAGTGCGGGCAGCCCGATTAGTTGATGCTCTTGCCTGGTAAGCTGCCTTCCGGCTGACTCCAGAAAAATCGCAGTGCACAGTATCCCACCAGCGGAGTCAACCCTACCAGCGCGAGGCCCAGATCGAAGGATTGCGTTTGATCCAGGTGCCGGCCGAAGTATTTATGCACGGGCGAGGAAATGGCCCACACCAGCGTCGCGAGCAGACCACTGATTTTGCCGATGTGTTGCGCTGAGATTTCCTGCACCAACGAGTAATAGCACGGATACACGCCCAACGCCCCCGCACCGACCAAGAGCAGTATGCCGAGCAGCGGCCAGCCTTTGGGCAGCACGGCCACGAACACGGTGAGCGCTGTCAGCAGCGAGCAGATAAGATAGACGCGGCCCTTCGCAGCGTGGGGCGTAAGACCGCGTCGCGCGAGCCAAAGCGACATCGCGCCCGCAGCGATGCAGCCGATATCCGTGGCGACGAAATAAAATGAGTTAAAGAACAACGACTCGCTTTCGCTATAGCCCCGGCCTTTTTGGAGGAACATCGGCAACCACACCCGCAAAAACTGCCAGGTGGTGTGAATGCAAAAGATGATGACTAGCGCGACCGCAAAGTGACGACTGAGGAGTACACCCCACAGCGATTCCCGGCTGCTGCTGGTCGTCGACTGGCCACCGTTCGATAGGGACATTCCGCCCAGATCGCGCGGACGAATGGCGGCAAACCACATCACGATCCATAGCATGCCGACCGCCCCGACGACTTGGAACGGCAGCCGCCAGCTTCCCGGCGCCTCCGTCATCATGGCCCGCATCACAAGGGGGGTGATGATGGCGCCGAGGGACGCGCCGCTCTGCAGTACGCTGTTGCCCATCGTCCGGTCTCGCGCCGAAAGCAGGAGCTGGGTGGTCTTCAGTGCGCAAGGCCAGTGGCCGGCCTCGAACAGCCCAAGCAATGTGCGGCAGAGGAGCAGTTGGCTGAAATCAGTGGTCCATGCGGAGAGAAAGCCCATCACCGACCAGGCGAACAGCACGCTCGGATACAGCCAGCGCAGGCTCACACGATCGGCGAGGAACCCAAAAAGCACCGAGCCGGCCGCAAAGGCCCAGCCGAAGGCAAGCTCGAGGTCGCCGTAACGCTCCTTCGACAATTTGAACTCGTTGATAATCCGGACCGCCGCGTTCGCCAGCGTCTGCCGGTCCATGTAATTGATGGTGGTGGCCAGCAGCAACAGCCCGCAAACCCACCACTTCCAAGCGCCGGCCCGAGCTGGCAGTGCGGCGCTCATGTACAGAGTGAAGTGGGATGGGTGGTAAAACCAAGAGTCCGTCGGGTGCTGCTCCCTCTCCCCCGCCGAGGGGGAGAGGGTTGGGGTGAGGGGGAAACTGCGAAGTGGTGCTGTGTTTTCGTGCAAACCCTCACCCTTCCCTCTCCCTTTCGGAAGGGGAGAGGGGCCAGCGCTTCGTGCGCGTGTCCACTCATGGGAAATAGGGAGGGATTTGCGCCACGCGCCGGCCTTCCATTATCGCCTGCAGGTGAAGCGTCACCCGGTCCACGATGCGGCGCAGGATTTCGGTTCCTTGTTCCGCCGTGGCCAGCGACGGTTTTTTGTCCGGCTGATCCGTCCACATGTTGGTGCGCACATTTTCGGGAAAGGCCGCAAGCGCCATGGCGGTTTCAAATTCCTGCGCGTGGCCGGGCAGATCCTCCGGCAATTGGTGGCCCCCCTTGAGCAACTCTTGGGCGTCCGCGGCGGTGAGCACATCCCAATAGGAGAGAAAATGGAGATTGACCTGATTCAGCCTGAGCAACTGCTCCCACGTGCCATTGATCGGGGCGGTGTTGCCCCCATGGCCATTGAGGACCAGAACATTCTTGAAGCCCGCGCGCACCACGCTGTCGATCAAGTCGGCCAGTACCGCCAGAAAGGTTCCAGGTCGCAGCGACAACGTTCCCGGATGCCGCATGTGATGTTCGCTGATGCCGGCCAGCAACCCTTCGGCGACCAGCACGTTTGGACGCAATCGTTCCGCCACGGCCACGGCGACGTGACAGACGGTACGCCAATCGTGTTCCAGGGCGAGGTGTTCGAGGTGTTGCTCAATCGCGGCCACGGGAATGATGCACGCTTGCAATTCCCCCGAGCTCATGCGCTCGCGGAATTCGCGGCGCGTAAGCTTTCGTTGCAGGACTTCCGGTTGGATCATGAAGGCCTCCATCTTTCAATCCCCTTGGGCTCCGGTATGTCTTCCGTGAGGATTTTCCAGCTTGCGCCCCCTTCGCGCATTTTGCGGTAATCGCGCGCGGCATAACTGAAGTTCAATTGGGGGGTCTCGATCGGCTTGCCCTTTTCGAAGCGCGATTCCATTTCGGCCTCCAGAATCCCGGTAACTAGCAACGTCCGTTCGACCGGGTACGGCGCTCGGCGCTCTCGAAAGTGCGTTTGAATGGCGTGTGATAACGCTTTGAAGAGATTTCGGTTTTGCCACGGGCCGACATAGAAACTGGTCGCGCGCGGTTGCGGTTCACCGTCGAGCTGACAGGCAAAATGCCACTTTATTCCGCCGGTTGCCGCCGCCAACACCATGGCGCGCAACCCATCGCGGTAATGCAGTAGAATCCCGTGCGAGATGAACGGCGACCCCGCCTCACCGGGTTTCGGTGGACGAATCAAATCCTTGGCCGGCGCCCGGCCGGAATCGGGCTCGGCATCCAGCGCGGTTTGCGCGAGTTGCGGCGACCACTGTCCGTCCGCGGCCGCTTGCCAAAGGGCATCGCCCTGTAGAAATTGGACGCGCGCGACGCCGGTCTCCCCTCCGCGACGGGTTTCAATCATGGACTGAAGCACCTCGAGCCCATGAAAGTCGTACGATTCCACGCCGCCGCCATGCAGGGCGACGGCGTCGGTAATTTTGGCACGCGCGGGCAGCTCCAACGGCGGACGACGTTGCGCCAGCGGCACGGAACTGCCGGCCATGAACGGAATCTTCAACTCGCGCGAAGTGTCATACATGGCTTTCGCCCAGTCCCACCGATACGACAAATGCTTGTCGTTGTACAGCGGCACGATTTTTCCGCTCCGCCGAAACACCGCCACGATTTCATCGAAGAAACGTTTGCGGGGATACTCGTGTTGTCCCTTTTCGTTGACGGGATATTCGCCATGCTCACCAATGGAGAGAACCGCATCCACCGCGAGTTGGTCGCCGCCGCGGCAAAGCGCTTCCGCGATCGTCGGGTAGATCGGAATTTTGTACTGCGCCGCGAACGCCCGGCCAAATTCGCCGGCGGGAAACTGGTCGGCATACAAGCTGACCACCTCCATGCCGGGGTCAGTCCATTTGCCGTTGAACAAATAGGGCGCGACGAAATTTTCCAGAATGACCTGGGCGTGACTGCGATAGGTGAACGCGGTGATCACCGCGCCAACCTTCAACCGTTGGCCCGCGGCCGCGAGCGCGGCGGCGGGCCCGGCCGACGCCAGCATCAGTCCGCCGGCCAATTGACTGCCGCGGCAAAGAAACTCCCGCCGGCCGATTTTTATTTGCGAGCTCATGGTGCTTTCAATTCTCTGCTCTGGATACTTGTGGCATTGGCGGCCAAGCTGGCGAGTAAATTCTCCGGCCAAAATGATTTCATAGGGTGAGCGCAACCTTGTTGTAGGCCACGAAGCGCCACGCGCCAAGCCTCGATTTTCTTTCCGCTCACGAGGCACGGCTCCGGCGAACCGCTCAGGGGGAGATTACTTGCGCTTGCCCGCTGGGCTGGCAAGGGGCATTTTGAGCGCCATGCTTACTATCAATCGCGCTGGCCTCATCATGCTGCTATCGCTCCTGCTACCGCCAACCGCGCGCGCGGAAAAAACTTTTGCCGAACGCCTGGGTTGGAAACCGAAGGATGTGGTCATCATCCTCCACGTGGATGACGTAGGCATGGCGCATTCTTCCAACCTCGGCGCGATCGAAACGGTGGAAAAAGGGGTGGCGACTTCCTGGAGCGTGATGATGCCGTGTCCCTGGGTGCCGGAAATTGCCAAGTATCTGAAGCAGCATCCGGATGTGGACAGCGGCCTGCATCTGACGCTTACCTCGGAATGGAATCTTTATCGCTGGCCTCCGCTGGCCGGCAAACCCAAAGTGCCCGGCCTGGTGGATGCCGAGGGATGTCTTTGGCCAAGCGTGGAGCAGACGGCCACGCACGCCTCGGCGGACGAAATCGAAGCCGAGATCCGCGCCCAGCTGGATCGCGCCGAGCACCTCGGCATCCCGATCACGCATCTGGATTCCCACATGGGCACGCTGTTCGCCCGGCCCGATTATTTCGAGCGGTTCGCCAAAATTGGCATGGAGAAGGGTATCCCCATTCTCGCCATCGGCGGGCATGCCACTTACGCCATGCGGGAGAATCCCGAGGCAGCGGGCACCTTGCGTGCGTGGATTCCCAAGCTCTGGAACGCCGGGCTGCCGGTCATTGATGATCTGCACACTGATTCCTACACGTGGAAGGCGGAGGAGAAGACGAAGAACTTTCTCGCCCTGCTCAAGGAATTGAAACCCGGCGTGACGGAGATTCTTTTCCACGCCTCGATTCCGACGGAGGACTTTCCGCTCATCACGTCCTCCAGTCAGGCGCGCCTGGCCGACGCCCGGGCGTTGACGGATCCAACCGTCAAGCAGCTGATCAAGGAGCGCGGTATTATTCTGACGACCTGGAAAGAACTGAAAGCCCGCCGAAAAAATGCCGCGGCCATGGATTAGAACCTGCCGCGCGCCCGTCCTTTGACCGACGGCCACCTGCTTTCCAAGCGCGGTGGCGACGTGACGCGAGGCGGAGCGAAAATGGGAAGGTATCGCGGGTGGGTTACCGGCAAACAGGACCAGCGCACAGCGCTTTTCTGGTTTGACCGCCTGGAACAAGTTTCGGACGCTCCCGCTATGAATGCCTGCACCTTGACTGTGTGGTTATTTTACCACAAGGCCGCTGCTTTCTCCCCGATCCGGGCTGCGGCTGAGGTGATTCCATCGAACGCAGGCGGGCTTTTGATTTACTTTGGCGAAGGCGGACCCCGGGGCTACCGCCTCTGTAACAATGGCAGGATTGGCTGCGCGGATAATCTGCTGGTCTGTAATGACATTTTTTCGGCGGGCGCTCAGAAAATCATTCAGGGTGTGGGCGCCAGGGCTTTTCGGCTCAAGTCCGCAGTTCTTGATGATGCTCCCCTACAAATTGCCCGCGATCTTAGCAATGAGTTGGCCAACCGTGGCGGGGCGGTTCGGTCAACCAGATCAGATTTACTTTCACCTGCGTTTGCATGAACTCCCGCCGCGAGTTTCTCAAGCACATGGCCGCGGGCGTCATCGCGGCCCCGTGGATCGTTCCCGCGCTGGCTCGCGAACCGGCCCGCCGCAAACGCCTGGCCATCCTCACGACGGAATGGCGCGCATTCTCCCACGCCTGGCACATGGGCGAACGATTCCTGGTCGGCTATCCCCTCGGCGGCGGCTGGCATCGATCACCTCTCGATGTCGTTTCGGCCTATGTGGACCAGTTTCCTGAGAATGATCTCAGCCGGCAACGCGCCAAAGAATTTGGTTTCACAATTTACCCGACCGTGGCCGAGGCGCTGCGCTGCGGGGGAAATCAGTTGGCCGTGGACGCTGTGCTGATCATCGGCGAGCACGGTAATTATCCCAAAAGCGAATGGGGACAAACCCAATATCCCCGCTACGAATTCTTCCAACAAGTCACCGACGTCTTTCGCCATGACGGACGGACTGCTGCCGTGTTCAATGACAAACATCTCTCCTGGAAATGGGAATGGGCGGTCGCGATGGTCGAGTCGGCGCGCGCGCTGAAGTTCCCCTTCCTGGCCGGCTCTTCCTTACCGGTGACCTGGCGCATGCCGGCTATCGAGCTACCCTACGGCGCGCGGATGTCGGAAGTCTTATGTGTGGCGATGGGTGGCGTGGACAGCTATGACTTCCATGCATTGGAAGTGATTCAGTGCATGGCGGAGCGCCGACGAGGCGGCGAAACCGGCGTCGTCGCGCTCCAAGCCTTGCGCGGCGATGCGGTCTGGCGCGCCCTGGACGCTGGGGACTGGTCCACCGGCGGGTGGGACCCGCAACTGTTCGCGGCGTGTCTTTCGCGGAGTCAAACCCTCGCCCAGCCGCCGACGTTCAGTCACCGTTATCCCACGAACGCGCAGATTCGTGAGTACGTAAAGGAGCCCATCGCTTACCGGTTTGAATACGCGGATGGGCTGAAGGCCACGATGTTATTGCTGAATGGATTGGTCGGCGACTTCACCTTTGCCGCACGCATCACCGGGGAAACGACTCCGCTCTCCACGCTGTTTTATCTTCCGCCGACCCCCAACGTGGCCTATTCCGCCGGCCTCATGGCTCAGGCCGAGCGGCTGTTTGTGACCGGCCAGGCGACTTATCCCATCGAGCGGACGCTCCTGACGACCGGACTCGTTGCGGCAGGAATGCAATCCCTCGCCGAAGGTCAAAGGCGGATTGAAACGCCGCACTTGGCGGTGCGTTACCGCGTATCCCGCGAATCTACTTTTTTGCGAGCTTAGATGTTATACGACAGTTGAATCGGGGTTGCTCGTTAGCGCCGTCATGATGGGAACCGTCCGGATAGAGAATCGAGGCTACGGGCTGGTAAGGTTCGTATGCTTCTCCGGACGCAGTGCCAGCGATCAGGATGTTCAGGGGATAGCTTGGCAAACGCCAACCCAACGCATCGGCTGGGGATCGAAAGCTCGTTGGAAAATTGTTTCGGGCTCGGCCTGGATATGTTGAGATGTCCTGCGAGTATGCCAGCACTTGCCCAACTCTGCTCTGCGTCCGAGGTTCACAGCTTTCGTGAGCGTTATCGCGCGGAAATGAACTGTCAGATTGTCCACGACTCGATTCATCGGCGTGAGGGCTGGACTCTGACTTACCGGCTCGAGCACGGGGGCGTTGCGACCGGCTTCGGCTCCATCGCCATTGCGGGCCCGTGGAAGGACAAGCCAACCCTGTTTGAATTCTACCTCTTGCCCGAGCATCGCCGGCTGGCCTTTGAACTTTTCGAGACGCTCTTGGCTGCCACGGACGCGCGGTTCATGGAAATTCAATCCAATGAGCCGCTCCTGGCGGTGATGCTGCACACCTATGCCGGGCAAATTGTCAGTGAGAAAATTGTCTTCCGCGACCAGTTCACAACGGAGTTGCTGGCCCCCGGTGCGGTCTTGCACTGCGTGACATCCGAAAAGGAAACTGCGACCCACATCGAGCAGCGGCAAGGCGGCCCGGAGTGGGTGCTGGAAGTGGACGGGAAAACCGTCGGCCAGGGCGGGATCCTATTTCACTACAATCGGCCATACGGAGATATCTACATGGAGGTGGCCGAACCATTCCGCCGGCGCGGGCTCGGCGCCTGGTTCGTGCAGGAACTGAAGCACGCAGCTTACGACCTTGGGTCGGTGCCGTGTGCCCGTTGCAATCCCACCAACATTGCTTCACGCCGCACGCTCCAGAAGGCCGGCTTCGTTCCTTTTGCTCACATGCTCACGGGAGTCATCGGCAAGGCAGCATCGGGTTAATGATTTGTCAGCGCCCGTACCGCATTAGACGTTTTCTCCCGGATTTTCCTTCTGCGTCTCGAAGCCGAGTTTGCTACCGCGGGAAGAATGCTCAGTCGAGCTGTGGCGCGGAGTTGGCGCGGAGGCGGAAGCGGAATTCCCAAGCTTGGGTACCTCAGCGTCTGCCCTCACCAGCATAAGGAAATTGGTCCCGCCACCGCGGGATTGCATGCTCCACCTGCCAGAGGCCTTGCGTGATTTTAGCGCGGCGCGGGCGGCGGCGCTCTCCCTCGGTTCGGGCGGCGCCGTTCCGGTCAAAACTGAACTTCCTGTTTGCCAGAGTGGGCCTCCATCCGGCAATCTCCGGTGCACGAACCCGTGAAACCTATGAGCCGATTGAACCCCCGCTGGAAATGGTTGAGCACCTTGGCCGTTTTGTTTTTAGCCGACGGTAGGCCAGGCGGACTGGCGCTGGCGGCCGAAGAACCATTGTTCGTGGCTCGGTCGCTGACAGCCGAGAATTCTTTCACGATTGGCATCGAGGGACCAGCCTGTGATGCTCGCGGGAATATTTACGCCGTCAATTTCGACCGGCAACAGACCATTGGCATGGTGACCCCCGAGGGCAAGGGAGAGGTGTTCGTGGAGTTGCCCGGCAAGAGTGTGGGCAACGGCATTGTCATTGTTCGCAACGGCACGATGTACGTCGCGGATTACGTGGGCCACAACATTCTGCGCTTGGAACCCAACTCGCACGCCGTTTCAGTTTGGGCGCACGATGACCGGATGAACCAGCCGAACGATCTGGCCCTCGCACCTTCGGGTGATCTCTATGCGAGTGATCCGAACTGGAAGGAGAATACGGGCCAGGTGTGGCGGGCGAATTCCACCGGCCAGCTGAGTTTAGTGGCGACGAACCTGGGCACCAGCAATGGCATCGAGGTCAGCCCGAATGGGAAAATTCTCTACGTCAACGAGAGCGTGCAACGCAACGTCTGGGCCTTCGCCATCGCCACCGATGGTTCGCTCACGGACAAACGGCTGCTGAAGAAATTCGACACGCACGGTTTTGATGGGATGCGCTGTGATGTGGACGGCAATCTTTACATCGCGCGCCACGGCAAGGGCACAGTGGTGAAACTCTCGCCCGCCGGCGAGGTGTTGCAGGAAATCGACGTTTTGGGTTCGAAGCCGAGCAATCTTTGCTTCGGCGGTCCGGACGGGCGCACGGTTTATGTCACGGAGGTTGAGCATCGCCGGCTCGTGCAATTCCGCGTGGATCGACCCGGCTTGGCCTTCGCCCGCCTGCGGTCGACCGAGTAATCTAGGCGCATCCGGATACTTGCCCCGGAGGTAGGGTTGTCGCGCTGCGACGACCGGCGCCGCGTGCAACGGCGCAACGATCTTTGTGCATCGTTTGTCAAAGCGTCTTGTAACATCTGCACGCTGGTTCGCACTCTTTCCGCCCGCTCTGCGCGGGCAGATTCGTCGCAGCGCGACGAACGCTACCAACAGGGGCAGTGGGACGATGCGTCTCACGATTGCCAGTTTTGAGTTTCGGTCGCCGCCGGGTTGGATTAGCCTTTGACCGAGCCGTATGAAAGTAATTCCGCCATCGGGCGTTGGCCTGGGCCCACGCTGGACCCGCCGCCACTTTCTTTCTCGCAACGCGCTGGGCATCGGCAGCGTCGCCCTCGCGTGGTTGTTGCGGGAGGAAAACCTGCTCGCCACCCCGCCGACCATGCCGCGCGGACCGCAATCTTTTGACCTGAAGCCCAAGGTGCCGTGGGTCCGTCCGCGCGCCCGGGCCATGATCTCTCTTTTCATGCACGGCGGACCGAGTCACATTGATTTGCTCGACCCGAAACCGGAATTGACCCGGCGCAGCGGGGAGGATTACGCCGGGGAGATCACGTTCAGCTTTATTGATCGCGCCACCAAGAAATTGTTTGGCAGTCCGTGGCAATTTGCAAAGCACGGCCAATGCGGAATGGACGTGTCCGAACTCCTCCCGCACTTTGCGCGCATCGTGGATGACGTCACCCTAATCCGTTCCATGCATACGGACATCAATGGACACGAACCCTCCATCTGGTACATGAACACCGGGAAAGCGCAGCCCGGCCGGCCGGCCCTCGGGTCCTGGCTCACGTACGGCCTGGGTACGGAAAGTCAGAGCCTGCCCGCTTATGTCGTGTTGACCGATCCGGGTGGCCACCCGGTCGATGGCGTGCGCAATTGGTCCAACGGCTGGATGCCCCCGCTGTTTCAAGGGACGATTGTGCGTTCGGCCGAACCGCGCATTCTAAACCTCGAACCCCCGCCCCACTTGAAGGGCGAGTTGCAGGAACAAAACCTCGCCTTCCTCGCCCAGCTCAATCGCGAGCATCTGGCGCGGCACCCCGGCGAGACGGACCTGGAAGCGCGCATCGCCAGTTACGAGCTCGCCGCCCGCATGCAGACCGCGGCGAAAGAGGCGCTCGATCTGACCGGCGAAAGCGAAGCCACCAAAAAACTTTATGGCCTGGACGAATCCGTCACCCGCGAATACGGCACGCGTTGCCTGATCGCCCGCCGCCTCGTCGAGCGCGGCGTGCGTTTTGTGCAACTCTTCGTGAATGGCCAGATCTGGGATAATCACGAGAGCATCAAGAGCAACCTCGTCAACTGTTGCCGCAAGACCGACCAGCCGTCGGCCGCGCTCGTCCTGGACCTCAAGGCGCGCGGCCTCCTCGACACCACGATTGTCCATTGGGGCGGCGAGATTGGCCGCCTACCCGTGACCGAAAACCACGGGGCGGCCGAGAAAGCCGGGCGCGATCACAACGGTCAGGGTTTCAGCAGCTGGCTCGCGGGCGGCGGGATCAAAGGCGGCATGATTTACGGCGAGACCGACGAGTTCGGGCACAAAGCCGTCGTAAATCCGGTCAGCCCGAATGATTATCACGCCACTTTGCTTCATCTCTTTGGCCTCGACCACACGAAACTCCGCTACTTCCACAATGGTCAGGAAGAACGCATCACCGACACAAAACCGTGTCGTGTGGTGAAAGAAATTCTGCAAGACGCATGAAGCGCGCAGCACACGCGGTCGAACTGTTCGCTGTGGTTGGCGGGCTGCTGTTCGCTGCCGCACCCCTCATGGCCGGCCTGCCGCCGACGTTCGAAAAGGACATCCGCCCCATTCTCAAGGCCCACTGTTTTGATTGTCACGGCGAAGGCGAAAAATTGAACGGGGGGCTCGATCTGCGCCAGCAACGACTGATGCTCCAGGGCGGCGACGACGGACCGGTCATCGTTCCGGGAAAGCCCGAGCAGAGCTTGCTGTTCAAGTTGGTTCACAGCGGCGAAATGCCGAAGCGCGACCAGAAGCTCACCCACGAACAGGTGGCGCTGATCCAACACTGGATCGCCACCGGCGCGAAGACCGCCCGCCCCGAGCCCGCCGAGTTGGGGCAGCACGGTGGCATCACTGACGAAGAGCGCGCGTTTTGGTCGTTTCAGCCGATTCGCCAGCCGACGATTCCGGCCACGAAACCCAAGGACCGCGCCCGCACGCCGATCGATGCCTTCCTGTTGAGCGCGATGGCGAAACCGAAACTCAGCTTCTCGCCGGACGCCGCCAAAGTCACGCTGTTGCGCCGCGCCTCTTTTGATCTCCTTGGGCTGCCGCCCACGCCGGCCGAGGTCGATGCCTTCCTCGCCGACTCTGCGCCCGACGCCTATGAAAAGTTGATCGACCGCTTGCTGGCCTCGCCGCATTACGGCGAACGCTGGGGCCGGCACTGGCTCGACGTTGCGGGTTACGCCGACTCGGATGGCTACAGCGACGCCGATCCGCCGCGCGCTTATGCCTACAAATATCGTGATTACGTCATCCGTGCCTTCAATGCCGATAAACCGTTCGACCAGTTTATCACCGAGCAACTCGCGGGGGATGAACTCGCGCACGCGACCCAGGGCAGCCTGCAAGCCGCCCTCGCCGACCCGCAAAAGCTCGATTGGCTCATCGCCACCGGCTTTCTGCGCATGGGAGCGGACGGCACCGCCACGCCCGCCGTGGCGGATCCGGACGCCGTGCGGAACCAGGTCGTGGCGGACACCCTCAAGATCGTCTCCACCTCCTTGCTGGGATTGTCGGTCGGCTGCGCGCAATGCCACGATCATCGGTACGATCCGATTCCGCAGACCGACTATTACCGGCTGCGCGCCGTGCTCGAACCGGCCTATGACGGGAAGAACTGGCGCACACCCGACCAACGCCTGATCTCGCTCTACACGGAAGCCGACCGGAAAAAGGCCGCTGCGGTTGAAGTTGAAGCGAAGCAGCTCGCCGACGAAAAGGAAACCAAACAAAAACAGTACCTGGAGGAAGCGTTGACAAAGCAGCTCGAGAAATTTGAGTCCCCAGTGCGCGAACAACTACGTGCCGCCTACGATACGGCGGCCGACAAGCGCACGGCCGAACAAACCAAACTCCTGGCCGACAATCCAAGCGTGAACCTCAACGCCGGCGTGCTTTATCAATACAATCCAAAGGCCGCGGACGACTTGAAGGCCCGGGACGCGAAGATCGCCGAGGTGCGCGAACGCAAACCGCCGGAGGATTTCATCAGCGTTCTGACCGAAACCGCGGACCCGGCGCCGATCACTTATCGCTTCCATCGCGGGGATCCGCGTCAACCGAAGGAAGCCGTCCGTCCCGGCGGCCTCAGTGTGCTCGCGCCTCCCGGGCAGGCCATCGAGTGGCCCGAGAAATCCGCGGAGCTAGCCACCACCGGTCGCCGGCTCGCCTTTGCGCACTGGCTCACCAGTGGCACGAACCCGCTTGTCGCGCGGGTTCTGGTCAATCGCGTCTGGCTGCAGCATTTCGGTCGTGGCCTCGTCGGCACACCTGCGGACTTCGGTCACCTGGGGGAACGGCCGTCCCATCCCGAATTGCTCGACTGGCTCGCGAGTGATTTTGTCGAACACGGCTGGCAGTTGAAACGATTGCACAAGCTCATCATGACCTCCACCGCCTACCGCCAATCTTCCCGCCGCGATCCGCAGCGAGCGCAACGTGATCCCGACGACCGTCTCTACTGGCGTAAACCGATCCAACGGCTCGAAGCCGAAATCCTTCGCGACGCCATCCTGTCCGCCAGCGGGGCGATCAATGAAAAGATGTTTGGTTCGCCCGTGCCCGTGCGCCCGGATGTGCATGGCCAGATCGTGGTCGGCTTCGACAAGACCGTCGGCGACAACAAAATGCCGGTGGAAGAGTCGCTCAACGGCGAAGAGTTCCGGCGTGCGGTTTACATCCAGGTGCGGCGGAGCCGTCCGCTCGCGCTGTTGAACGTGTTCGACGCGCCGGTGATGGAAGTGAATTGTGATCGCCGCCAAGCCTCCACCGTCGCCCCGCAAGCCCTCATGCTCATGAACAGCCAATTCATGCTCGAACAAGCCGCCCGCTTCGCCCAGCGCCTGCAAAAGGAATCTGGCGAAAATCGTTCCGCTCAAATTCGAGACGCCTGGCGATTGGCCTTCAGCCGACTTCCGACCGCACCCGAACAGGCCGCGGCCCTCGCGTTCCTGTCTTGCCAAACGGACCATTTGAAAGCCGCCGGCGAACCGGAGGTCGCCGAAAAGAAGACGGTCAAGCCGGACCAGCCAACGAAGCCCACGCCCGAACTGCAAGCCCTCACTGATCTCTGTCAGGCGTTGCTGAGCGCGAACGAGTTTCTGTATGTGGATTAGCCGCCCGACCCGGTGCTGGGTGGTTCACGGGTGTGCGCTCACAATGATTAGGTCGAAGTGGAAATCAGCATCGCCAGCGGGGACAATTTTCAAGTTCGCCCTCGCTCGATTGATCGCTTAGAATTCAGCCGCGATGCTTCAAGGCATTTTTACTCCGAACTTGGTGCCGTTCCTCGACGACGGCCGCATTAACGAGGCGGAACTCCGCCGCATGATCAACTGGCTCATTGAGAAAGGCGTCCACGGACTTTATCCCAACGGCAGCACGGGTGAATTCATCCGCTTGAGCTTCGAGGAGCGCCGCCGCGTCATTCAAATTGTCGCCGAGGAAACGCGCGGGCGCGTGCCGATTCTCGCGGGCGCGGCCGAAGCAAACCTGACCCTGATCCTGGAAGCGTGTCGGGCCTATGCGGACCTGGGCTGCGCGGCCGTCTCGGTCACCGGGCCCTACTATTTTAAGGTGAGCCAAGAGAGCATCGAACATTTCTTTCGCGAACTGGCGCGGCGCTCGCCCATTGACATCGTACTCTACAACATCCCGCAATTCTCCAACGAGATCAGCCTGCCGGTGGTCACGCGGCTGGCGCTGGATTGTCCCCGCATCGTCGGCATCAAGGACAGCAGCCGGGATTTTTCCCGCTTCCTCTGCACGTTGCAGGCGATCAAACCGCAGCGACCCGACTTCGCCTGTCTGATCGGCTGTGAGGAGATTCTTTTTCCGGCGCTGCTCATGGGTGCGGATGGCGGCACCATCGCCACCAGCGGCGTCGTGCCCGAAGTCGTGATGAAACTCCATCGCGAGTTTGTGGCGGGTCACTGGGAGGAAGCCCGGCGCATTCAATTCAAGTTGCTCGACCTCATCAACGCGATGCTGTATGGCACGAACTTTCCCGAAGGCTTTCGCGCCGGGATGTCCTTGCGCGGATTTCAGCTCGGCACGACGCGACAATTGCTCTCGCCCAAGGAACAGTGCGATTACGAGGCGATCCGTTCCCGGATCGCCTGTCTGCTGACGGATTGCGGCTTCGCGGAAGCCGCGGGCGCCTGTCGACGACCAAACGACGCGACAATTCCGGCGCCCCCTACGGCGGCCAGGCCGAGCGGACCGGGTGCTGACCTGATCGTTGATGAACTCGTGCGCGAAGTGATGCAGCGCCTCGGCTCGGCGCCGCCGCCGAAAACATGAATGCCTTGGGCTTCGTGGAAATTCCTTTCTTTGCGATTACCGCCGTGGTGGCCGACCAGGTGGTAAAAGCCGCCAAGGTGCGATTGCTCGGGATCGAAACGACGGGCAACGAGCACCTGGTGCTGCGCTTGGAAGGCGACGTGGCGGCCGTGGCGACCGCGCTCGCATTCGCCGAACGGCGCGCCCGTGAATTGGGCAGCGCAGCGGTAGTTCGCTGTCTTTCGCGCCCGGAGGCGGCGCTCGACCCGCTGATCCATTTCCCGAATTCAACAAATCCGCTTTACGGCGGGCGCGACCAATTCCTACCCACCGATTATCCGGAAACCAAACCTAAAACCATGAACACAAATCTCCAGGCGATTGGCATGCTTGAAACCCAGGGGCTCACCGCCGCGCTCGAAGCGACCGACACCATGCTCAAGGCCGCCGACGTGACGCTGGTCGGAAAGGAGAAAATCGGCGCCGCGTACGTGACCATTATCATCAAGGGCGACGTGGCGGCGGTCCAAGCCGCCGTGGATGCGGGCGCCAAAGCGGTGGGTAGTTTGGGAAAACTGATCGCCGCCCACGTTATCGCCCGTCCGCACGATGATCTGATCGCCCTGTTGCCGAAGTAGTCCGCCGCCGGGCAAGCCAGGTGGCCGGGGTTGCGGGCAAGACAACGGAAAATCGCCCCCGCAGGCGAAAATCTCGGGAAACTGGAGCGGTCATTTTTGCGCGACGGATCGAAATCGGAGCGGCTTCATTAATTTTACCGGCTGATTTGGTTCAGCACCTGTTCCAGGCGTGCGAGCCGCAGTTCCAAGTTTTGGTTCCGGGCTTTCAACTCCGTGATCTCCATTTCTTGCCGGGTCAATTCGGCGCCGCGAGCTTCCAGCTTTTGATTCAATCCTTGGATGGCCGCCAACGCTACGCCGGCCGTGTCCACCGTGGCGATGGACTTGTCATCTACGCCGAGGCCAAAGGCGGCGCGAAAATCCTGGGCGACGGGCCCGAGATGGCGAACCTGGACAAGATCGTTGGTGTAATTCCAGGTGGTCAACGGCAGCGCCACAACCTGGTTGAGAATTTCCTGCGCATCCACGGGTAAAAAGTTTGCCTTCACATTCCGATCGCTGGCCGAGTAGAGCGTGCCTTGAATCGTAAGGTTGCCGTGCCAATCCATCAGCATGCGGACCGTGCCGCCCGGGCCCGGGTTGTTTTCCCCGTCGTTGTGGGTGCCGCCCGCATACCAGGCAAAGTTGCCTTGGGGGTCGGTCCGGAAGTAGGAAGTCCAAGCCTGCACGCCGATGCCGTAAAGCGAATTATAGAGATCAACCATCTGCCGGGTGGTGGCCCCGAAAGTCAGCTTGCCGCCGACGCTTGTATTGCCGGTCGTAGTGATGTTGCCGTCTCCGTTTAGGGAAATTTGCGCGTTGCCCGTGAGGTCGCGCAGGTCCAGATGGCCCAGCCGGGTGGCGCCGTCATCCGGCCAAATCTCCAGACTGTTGCGCAGTCGCAAGACGCCGGGGGCGCCGCCGCCCACCACGTTGAGACCGGGGGTGACGCCTTCGCTGCGCACTTGGAGCCGGCCGGCGCCGGTGTTGATATCAAGCTTCGCCGCCGGGTCCAAGAGGCCGATCCCGACGTAGCCATTGTTGGTGGAAAGAAAAAGCCGGGCATCCGCCACGCCGGTTTGGACGAAGTTAAGCCCATCGAGATTATTGTTCAGGTGCCAGGCCGTCGCGCCGCTGGATTTCTTGAAGCTGATCCATTCATAACCTTGGATGCTGAGCGGGCGGTCGGGATTCGCGGTGCCGATCCCGACCGTGCCTTGCCGGGTCCACGTCAACGCCAGATTCTGCCCGCCCGCGGTGGTGCCGAGGCCGCCGCCGGAGTAACCGTAGAGCACCGGGCCGTCGGGCGCCTGGCCGGCGAACAGTTTGTTGGGCCAGACCGCGTCGCTGCCGTACCAACCGAGGCCGTGATTGAAGTCGGGATCACCGCGCAGTACCAAGTCAAAATTGTTCAGGCGCAGGTTGCCGTTCAAGGTGGACGAACCGTTCACGCTCAGGGCCGCCCCGTTGGGGTTGCTGGTGTTGATGCCGACGCCCCCCGCCGCGCGAATGAGGAACTGATTCGGTGCGGTGGAGGCAAACGGTGTCGTAGCCGAATAATCCCCCCACACGAAGGCGCCGGTGTGCAACGCCTGCGCGTTTTGACCCGCGGCAAAACTATATTGGCCGCCAGCCAGATTGGAGTATCCGCCCGCCACAGTCGCAGTGTAGTTGGTGGCCCGATTCAAGTAGCCGCCACCAACAAAAGAGTAATTTCCGTTCGCCGCGTTTCGGTAGCCGCCCCCAACGAATGCCTCGTAACCCGCAGCCGAATTCAGTTCCCCGCCTCCCACCGCCGCTCCATAACCCGAAACCAGATTCTGGTAGCCGCCGCCCACAAATCCGAAGAGGGAGTTCGCGCTGTTGCCATAGCCACCGACCAAAGCCGAATAGGAATTGGTGGCCTGGTTCAAATACCCACCGCCCACAAACGCGGCGAAGCCCGGCGCCGAGTTCCGGTAGCCACCTCCGACGGCGCCATAAGTTCCGGCCACCGAGTTGCCGAAACCGCCGGCCACGGTGCCGAAATTAGCCGCGACATAATTGCTGAACGTGGCCGTCCCACCGCCGCCAATGGTAGCGCCGGAAACCCCTGCCGCCACCGTGTTGCTTGCGTGACCGCCGATGAGATTCGGGCTGGTCGCGTCGGCCGTCAGGCGCACGGCCGCGGGTTGCCAGCTCCCGTTGCCCGCTCCGTCCGAGGAAAGCACGGCCCCGACCGCCGGCGCTGTCGTCAATTTGAACCCTGCGGCTTGCAGCGTGCCGGCCACATGCAAGGCGCTTTGCGGATTGTTGGTGCCGATGCCGACGCCGCCGGCGGCGCGGAAAATGACCGTGTTGGGCGCGGTCGAAGTGAAGGCCGTGGCGCTCGAATTGTCGGACCAGACAAACGCACCGTCATGCAACGCCTGCGCCTTTTGCCCGGCGGCGAAACTGAACGGTCCGCCGGCAAGGTTTGCCGCCCCGCCCGGCACCGTGGCCGCCGTGTTGGTTGCGGCATTGCCCAAGCCGCCGCCGACGGTTGCGGACGGCGCCCCGGCAAAATTATTAATACCCCCGGCCACGACCGCAAAGTTCCCCCCGGCCACATTGTTGAGGCCACCGGCCACGATGGCCGCTCCGGCATTCGTCACCTGATTGGCCGCACTCCCGCCGATGAGATTGGCGCCGGTCGCATTGGGTTCGAGCCGCAGCCCCCGCTGGTTGTTCACGCGCAGGTCCAGCGCTTGATTATCAACCGTTCCCAGGAAATTTCCGTTGGTGGTGCCGCCATTGCCACCCACGTTCCAAAACGCACCGGCGCCCAAACCGTCGAGCGCGTCGGCGTTCAGGTTGGTCACCAGCGTCGTGCTGTTCACTCGCAGCGGCGGTCCGCTCGCGGGATTGAAGGTCACCGCGCCGGTAAACGTCTGGTTCGAGCTGAGACGCGGAACATTGGCCGGCAGCAAGCTCTCTCCGATCACGCCCGTCAGGTTGACGGCGGCCAGATTGCCCAGGCCCGCCCCATTACCACTGAAGGATCCGACGATCACGTTCGTCGCGTTGGTTGCTGTCAGGACGCCGGCAAAAGTGTTGGAAGTGGTGAACGTCTGTCCCCGATTGAGCAGAGGTACGTTGGACGACAGGCGCGGATCCCCGAGCGTACCGGAGTTGATATCCGCGGCACTGTGCACGTGTCCCGTCGCCGCGAAAGCGGTGCTGTGCAGGCCGTCGAGGAAGTCGGCGTTCAAGTTGGTGACCAGCGCGGCGTTGTTGACCTTGAACGGTGAGCCGAGCAGCGGGTTGAACGAAACCGCGCCAATAAAAGAGGGATTGCCGTTGACGCGCGCGATGTTGGCCGAAAGCTGGTTGTCGGCCACGTAGCCCAACAAATTGGACGCACTCAACGATTGCACGGCGTAGGGCGCGGGAGTAATCATCTGCCGCGGTGTCAGTATGGAATAGGGCGCGATGCTGCCGTTGGTGCGGACGCCGATTTCCAGCCATCGCGGCGCACCCGAAAAAACGCCCGCACCGAAATCAAGAGTCACCGTTAATTCGCCGGCGCTGAGGCTGATTGCAGTATTGGTCAACCAACCGCTGGCAGCGGTCCCGTTTGCGACAGCGTCGAAAACGGCAAAGCGTAGATCGTAAGTGCCGTTGGCCGGCGTCCCCCCTGCACTCAGCCGCCCTTGATACGTGATGGCCGTCGATTGAGCGGAGAGTTGCCGGGCGATCGCCAAGGCGACCGTGAGGAGGATTGTCTTTGTTGTTTTCATACGAGAATACTTCTCTCTGGAAAATCGAGGGTTTACCACAAATGAAAGTTGAATCCATTCTGGCCGCCGTGATTTTCATTCACGCTGAACGTGCCATCCGAACTGATGTTGCCGGACACGGAAAGTTTCTGGGTCAAGTTGGGGTCCGCGATGTCTGGCGCAAAGTTCGGCGTGCAGCGGGAGCCAACCGGGACATTGCAGTCCTGGGAGACAATCCACCACCCGAAAGTGCCGTTTAACGAGCTGCCAAAACTGCCATTGGCATTGTTCAACGCCAAAGTGACCGTGCCGGTGAGGATGCCGTATACATCACCCAGCTCGACGGCGTTGGGAAACAGACCGTTGGGCGCATCCAGGAATCGACTCCACCCATCAGTCGCGACTTTTGTTGCGCTGAAGCTGATACCGCTCGAGTTGAGGCTGAAATTGGACAGCGGCACCGCCAGATATTTTTGCGCCGTGCCAAAACGCAAGGTCGGCGTCCACCCCGCCTGCGGCACAACGCCGGAGGGGCTGAGGGTGAAATTGATGTTACCAGTCAACGGAAAACCATTAATCGTCAGGCCGCCGGAGCCGGTCAAGGAATAGGTGCCATCGAGGTAAATGCCGCCCGAAAAAGTCACCGTGCCAAAGTCGGTGTTTGCGCCGCGCAGCAAAAAGCTTCCATCGGCCGTCATCCCGGAATTTCGGAGATAAAGGTTACCGGAGGCCGCAGTAAATTCACCCAACGTTAACGAGCCGCTAAAATTCATCACCACGCTCCCGTTCCCAGCGATGTTTCCGGTGAGGGTCTTGGCGGGAAAACCATTTGGCAGTCCGAGCGTGGCCGTGATGGGATCAATCGTGAGCACGCCCGCTGCATTGCGATTCAAGGTCAGACTCACGCCGGTGAGGCTATAACCCAGCAGCTTCAAGTTGGGCGGGGCGACGGCGAACGAAACCGCCCCGCTGAAGGGCAGGGTCAGGTCCGGCAGATTGAAGTTGTTGTCGAAAATGCCGGTGGTGGTGCGCAGCCGGATGGCGCTGAGCGATAGCCCGGAGTTGCTCCAAGTGGCGGTGATGTTTCCGTTGATGGTGCCCTGACGCTCGATCACGAACACTCCGGCGTTAAGCGGTTGGGCCGTAACCGATCCGGAAATCGTCAGGGCGCCGGAAGCGGCCACCGAGACGGAACCCACGGCGCTGATCAGGCTCACGCCACTGTTCAACACGCCCCCGGCGACGCCCCCGTTCAGGGTCAAAGTCGTCACGCCGCCCGCGCGGGCCAGCACGGCGGTGGCCCCCAAGTTCATGCTGGCAACCGGCACGCCGCTCAGCGGCAGCGCGCCGGTGGTCGTGCCCGCGAAGCGAAACGTGCCGTCATTGGTCGCGGCGCCCGTCACGGACACGGAAGCACCGAAACCGGGCAGCGCGAGCGATGCACCACCGGCAAGCGCGAGCCGGGTTACGCCGCCAGAACGCGAGAGGACGAAACTGGCGCCGGTCAAGTTGAAGCCGTCGAGCGCAAGATTCACGGCGCCGGAGTTCACGCTGAAGCTGCCATCGCTGGCGATGTTGAAGCTACCGAGCGTAAAATTGCCGAGCAGGGTGTTGCGATAAAAAAGCTGCGCGCCCGAAGGCAGGACCGCGCCCGTGCCATTCAGGCTGACGGTGAAATTGCCACCGCCGGCCCGGGCGAGGTGGAACCCGTTGACTTTGTCCGTCAGCAACAGCTCCGGCAACACGAACGAGGCGGCGGGTGTGATCTGCCCGGTGTTCAAAATAGTGAGATCCGCGGTGACGGCGAATCCGGGGTTGGCGGGAATCAGCCAGCCGAGCGCGCCTCCGCTTACGCTGCCGATGACGTGCAGGGCGGTATGATTCAACGTGACACTGCTGTTGCCCGACAGGGCTCCGAACGAGTTCGCGAGCCAGGGCGTGAAGTTGCCGGCGACGTTGCCGGTCAGGGAAAAGGTGCCGTCGCTGGCCAGCGCGCCGCTGTTGGATGAGGTCACCGTTTGATTGAAACCCGGCACCGTGAGCGTGGCGCTGCTCACGGCAAGCGCGGTGACGCCGCCGGCGCGACTGAAGGTGAAATTGGCGCCAGACAGCGAGAAGTTGTTCAAGGTGAAACTCGCATTGCTCACACTGAAACTAAAATTACCGTTGGCGTCGTTGGTAAAGGTTGGGAGGGCGAATGTGCCTAGTCGCAGGCCGCGGTATTCGAGTTGCAGATTCTCCGAAGCAGGGAACACGATCCCGCTCCCGTTCCAAGTGGCCTGGATCGGACCGTTATCCGACCGATGCAGGGTGAACGCGCCCAAGCTGAGCGAGGGCACGGAGACAATGCCGCCCAGGGAAATCGTGGCGGAAGGTGGCGCGGTGATCGTCAACGTGCCGCCCACTGTGGCGCCAGGCAAGGAATTGAAAATCGCGCCCGTCAGCGCGCCGGTGAGGGTGAGGCTGGAATTATTTAAAGTGACGCCGGCGTTGGCCCCGAGCGAGGTAACGGGCAGCCCCAGGCCGGAAAGCGACAAGGAGTTTCCGACCGAACCCGTCAGCGCGAAGCCGCCATTGTTCGTCAGCGCGCCGCTGAGGTCCACGAGCGTGTTGAGTACCGGCACATTTAAGGCGCCGGCAAAGTTTGGCACCGTGAGCGTACCGTTCGCAGCGCGTTGCAACGTAAAGGCTGCGTTGTTGATTCCAAACCCGCGCAGCGAGAGGTTCACCGGGTCCGGGTTTCCTGTCACTGCGGAAAACGATCCATCCGCGCCGATGGTGATCTCGGGCAGTGGCAATCCGGCGGCGAAGTAACTGCCGTATTCAAACAAGGCGCCCGCCGCGAGGTGCAGCCCGGCGTTGTCCAGCGTGTTGGTGAAATTGATCCCCGCCGCAGGCCGCACACGGAACTGCCCGTTCGTGAGCGATTGGATCACCGCGCTGGCCGAGAGCGTCCGGCTACCGGTGCCGGGCGCGTAGGCGACTTCGCCACTGATTGTGGCGATGGGCGTGACGGTCGCGAGCACCCCGCCGGCTAACATGCCGGAAATTTTGACGCCGGTGGAAGTCCAGAACAATGTCGCCCCACCGGATGTTCCAATGCTGCCGATCGGCAACCCCGTCAAATTTAATCCCAGTGGGATCGACGCCGACAGCGCATAACCGCCGCCATTCGTGAAAGCGCCACTGACCAGATAGCTACCAAGATTCGGCACCGCGAGGGTGCCGGTGGCGGTCAACGAAGCGCCGCCGCCGGCGAGCCGATCGAGGGTGGCGCTGACCGCCGAGAAGTTGTAGCCATCCACCACGCCCCCGCCCAGTCCCGTCAAGTGGTAGGCGCCGGAGTTTGAAATAAAACCGCTCAGTGTGAACGCCGGGAGCGGCGGTTGGTGCAGCTGGCCAGTGACATTGAATCCGGTGTTGTTAAGCACCAGCGAAAGTTGCGCATCGAGCGCGGGGTAGGGGAACGGCACGACGGTCGGCGGCAGGGGCGTGATGGCCACGCCACCGAGCGGGCTGAACGAACCCGCCAGCCGCATCGTCGGGAAGCCATTCAACGACAGATCCCCTTCCAATCGCACTTCGGGCAGCGCGCTGGCCGAAGCTTTGGTGAACGAGAACACGCTGTTCGAGAATCCAAAGCCGGCGAACGTCACTCCCGGCGAAACAGTTTGGAATTGTCCGGAGCCGTCGACGTTAAGCGTCCCGCTGAACCAGTTCGAACCCAGCGGAGACCACAAGCCTGTGCCGTTGCCCAGCTGAAATTCCGAGGTGAACTGCCCTGCAAACTGTCCGGTGGCGAGCGTCAGCCGGTTGGTCAGCCCGCGCACCGCAAAACCAAACAGGTTCACATTGGTTGTCGTGGCAGCCAGGTTGACCGCGCCCGCCGACGAGATCGACCCGTTAAATGGCACCGCCGGCCAGCCTGGGAAATTGGGCGCGGCGTGCAGGGAGCCGCTCAGGCTCAAGCTGGTCACGCCGCCCTGATTGGTCGGCGTTCGGTTGAGGCTAAACCCGGTGAGATCAAACGGGTATCCGCCAAAGCTCAGCGAATTACCCGGGTTGGTAATGACGAGTGAGAATGCCCCACTGTTACTGAACGTGAAAGCGGACAGCGTGACGGACTGATTTTGCAGCCAATCGGCGAGCAGGGTGAGCTTCGCGCCGGCGGTTACGGCGAAGCCGTCATGGTTGAAACTGCCTTGCAGATTGCCACCATTGGTCCCGGTCAATTGGAAGACACCAAAGTTCAGCGGTGGCAAATCGGCGGTGCCGTTGAAACTCACAGTACCGTCGGGCGCCAGGCTGAGCGTTGCCGTCGTGCCGCCATTGATCGTCCATGTGAATGCCACGCCGTTGTTGCTCACCGCCAGACTGGCGCTCGCGGGTACCGCGATGCCGTCAAACGACAAGCCCGCGCCCCCGATGGTCGCGTTGAGCCCAAAGGTCCCGTCGCTGCTCACGGTCAGCGAACCCGTGCCCCCGGCGGCGAGGGTCACCGTTCGCTCTGCCGCCTGACCGGGGAAAAGTGTAAGGGAAACTGCCGGTCCGAACCCGACGGTGAAAGCTCCGGTACTCGTGCCATTGCCACGAAAGGCGATCGGGTCCAGCAAACCACCCGCGCCGAGTCGGACGAGGTTCACGCCCGCGGCGCCAACGGTGATTCCGTTTGTGAGTTCGACGGTCGCGTGCCACGGCCCGGTGGTCGAGAAGGTAAACGGATCATTCCGCTCGGTGCCATGGATGAGAATTCGGTCGCCGTAAATCGACGGGAGAGAAATTTGCGCGGCGGCAACCGCCAGCGCGACGCTCGCGGCATTGGGCCCGGTGCGCGCCACCGCCACCTGGCCGGTCAGGGCGCCGCTCGCGAGCGGCTGAATGCCGAACAAACCGACCGCCAGTCCGGCGATGGAGCCGGAACCGGAGAAATGCGGTTCGGGCGCGGAAGCGAAATCCAGCCGGACGTCGTTGAGTTGCGCGCCGGGCAGGGTGAGCGACACGAGCTGGAACTGGCCGGCCAAGGCGGGCAGGTTCGCGCCATTTGGTACCACGCTGAGTTCCGCGTTGGGAATGTCGGCCAGCGTCGATCCGTTCGCCCTCAAGTTGAGCGCGCCTTGGAGCGCAATGCCACCTTCGCGTTGCACTCGGGCCAGTGGACCATTGTTGGTCGGGTCGAAAGTCGGATTGTAGCGCACCGAGAAGGCGTGGAGTTGCGCGCTGCCGCTGAAGGCGACCAGATCCGTGATCGGCGCCGGCATCAGCAGGTTGTTGGCGGCGAAATCGGCCGTGAGCCGGGCCTTGGGCATGTCCCCGGTCAGGGCCGTGATGGCGTCGTCGGCGAGTTGCATTAATACCGTGGCATTGGCGTTGGTGTCCTTGGCGGCCTGCATTTGCGCCAGCAACTTGGTGAAACGGGTTTCAATCGGTGCCGGCGGCACCCCGCGGATGTCGAAGATCAGCGAAGCTTGCGTCACGAATTGTTTCAGCCACGAGCCGTTCGGAATGCTGGACGTAATACTGAGAAAACCCTCACTGCGGTTCGCGTCTGCCGGCAGGCCGACAATGTCCGAGCGATTGATGGGGACGCCCAGCAATTGGCCATCGAGATAGCCGCGAATGAATCCCTGTTCGGTGGGATAAAAACTGCCGCGGCGAAGGTTGGTCACGTCAAAGGAATTAATGGAATTCAGCAGGTCCTGGGGGTGGAGTGCGCTGGTGAGGCTCTGCAATTGCGCCTGCCCGAGCAAGCCGCCACTCGCATCGTACAGCACGGGCGGATTGGGCGCCGGGATGTAAAAGGCGAGCGCGCCGTTCGTGTTAAAGCGGAGAAAATAGTTTTGAATCAAATCCATGGCGGTCACGAGGCGATCCAGCGGATTCGCCTGCGCATTCAATACGACATTGATCTTGTCCAAGGGCGGCTGGTCGGTAAGGACTGCCGGCAGCGTCAGCTTGGCGGCGCCGACCACGCCGCCGTGCGGGAAGTAATCCTTCGCCAGGCTCAACCCGGTGAGCGCGGTTCGCTGCGGGGATCCGGTGGGGTAAATCGTGGAAAAATCATTGGTGGTGCCCCGCCAGTTGACGGCGTCCCCGAGCACCCGGGCATCCAACGCGGCGAGCGCCAGTTCGTGGCGGGACGGCAGGTTGGTGAGGCCGCGATCCTCCGGCCGCACCCAAGTACTCCACGGCAGGACCGGGTGCGTGGTGAGGTTGGGCAGGATGACGCGGGCGGCGGCCGCGCCCATCGAAAAGCCGAAGGGATGCAGTTCGTAGGCGATGCCAAACGTTGTGTTTTGCAGGGAATAGTCGATCGCCGACTGAATATATCCGGGTGCGTTCTCGGGCGAAAACCCGCCGGCGAGTCCGCCGAATAGGAGTTCATATTGATCGCCATACGCCAGCGCGAACGACAGCGATGCGGTATCGCTGCCCGGCAACACCGGCAGGAAATAACCGAGCAACCAGGACGGCGAGAAATCCACTGCGCCGGCTTCCTCGGACTTGGTGGCATAAAAGCGCGCGCCCACCACCGACGAACCCAGCGGCAGGCCGAAAATCTTGGGCGTGACATCACCGCAACCGACAAACACCGGATTGAGGGAGGAATAAACATTGGAAATGCCCTGGAAGAAAACCTGCGGCAGGTTGGGCGGCAGGGCACTGAGCGGTTGGTTGGCTAGGTGCGCAAAGAGGGCGACTTGCTGCGTCGTCGGCAGCGCCAGAAATGCGGCGATGAGTTGCGCGCGCCCGGGATTTTGTGCGGCGAGTTCGGGCATGACCTGCGTGGCCAGACGATTTAGCACGGTGTCGGACAGCGCAGCGAGGATTTGTGGCAGACCGCTCAGGAATCCAGTCACGCAGCCCGGACAGGCTTCGGCGATTCGCAGTTCCCCAAGCTCCAACGGGCCAAACGCGACTTTCGCCGTCCCGCAAATGGAGGGATTGGGATTCCCCTGCGCGTCGGTGACCGCGATGAAGACGCGCGCCTCGCCGAGGGGCACGCCCACGACGTAAACGGTGCCGATGACGCCGCCCGCGCCGGCGGTGCTGAGCACGCCTTTGCCACTAACGTAGGCAAAACTGGAAATGCCGGTGTAACTGAGGTTGCCGCTGACGGACATAGTGACGTCGGGGCAAGGCAAGCCTGCATACGCGAGCCGGCGAATGACGGAATAATTATTTTCGCCGGCTTGGTTCGAGTCCAGCGCAACGTAACAAAGATTCGAGAAAGACGCTTCCAGCTCGTCGAGCGCATTTGTAATGACGCCGCCCAGGGCGGCGGCGGCCGCCGGTCCCAACAAGGACGCATCCGGCAGCGGGGTTTGGGCGGCGATATTAGTGCGGACGGCGTGGGCCACGCCGCTGGCGAGGACCGTGAAGCTGTTGCCGAGGGACGCAATCAACTCCGGCGTGATGCGGAGTTTATTATTCAAAGTCGCTTCGTCAATGGCGCTGAACTTGGCGATGATTTTGCCCGGATAATTTGTCTGGTCAGGATGGGGCTGGCAGAAAATATTCACGGTGGGCGGCGGGCAATCGCCCGGGCACGGCAGATTGGCAGTGGAATTCCGGGCTTGGAGCCGCTGCAGGCCTGGATTCGCGAGGCCGGGCACGTTGTTGGCGAACACCTGGGCTTGCGCCTCGACGCGCTCCACCACGGTGCGAAAATTTTCCCAGGTCATGCCGACGGTCGGCGGCGTGGGACCCGACGGACCCATCAGATTCCCACTGGCGTCCTTGGTAAAGTAAGTCTTGAAATCACACGGGTCGCCGTTGTTGTTGACGAGGGACTCGCCACCACTCGCCCCCGTGAACAGAATGCCGGTCGGGCCGATGGGAATGCCCGCCGCGCCGGCATTCACGTCCAGGCAGAAACCCAGCGGGCCGGTGTAATTCGCCGCGAACTGGCCGACCAAAGTGTAGCCTTGGTAACTGCCGCCGAGCCGGCCGACCAGGTAGATGTCCTGCAGGTTGCCGCTGCTGAGCCCGCCGACGCGCAACCGCCCGCCGAGCTCCTTGATCGGCGGCAATTTCAGGCCACCGACCGCCATATCAAAACCGTCGATGCCCTTGACTCGGGGGACTCCGTTTGGATCGAACTCGACCACGAGATTGTCCACGGCGCCGAGGAGCACGGGGTTCGCGCCGGGCGGAAGCCGAATTTCGCTGCTAATGAGGAAAGAAACATTGGTCGGCGCCAACGCCCAGGGCAGTTCGGCGTTCGGATTTCGCAACGTGAGCTGTGCTTTGGTCACCTTCGCCGGAAGTGCGTTGAGCAGGGTGAAGTTTTCATTGTTGAGCCCGAGGCTGGTGACGGAAAAGCGCGGCAGTTGGAGCGGATCCGAAAAGGTAAAGCGCGCGTTTTGCATTATGAATTGCGGGCCGCTGGGAATCTGCAGCGCGCCGTTCACCTGGACCGCGAACGGGTGCCCGGCGTCGAGCCGGAACAGATTCTCCAGGCCGGTGAAAGAGATCAGCGCATTGCTGATGACCGGCCCACCCTGGCCCAGATGGAAGGTGCCGCCAAATTGCAGCGTCTGCACCTCGAGCCACGGCAATTGCCCGTTCGTGATCGCCAGACTGCCGCAAGCGAGGCCGCTGGCATTGTCGTTGGTTGCGCCGGTGAGCATGGCCACCGGCGCGACGATGCGCAGTCCGCCGTCCAGTCGGAGGGAAGGGAGTTGGGTAAAACCATCGGACGGATAAACCGTCAACCCGCTGGCGTGCCCACAGGCCGGATTGGTCTGCCCGAGCAGCGTGAACCGGAATCCGTTCAAATCCAGTAAGGTCAGGTCGTCACGCAATTGGATCCGGCCGCTCGGGAAACCGGTGAGGGTAAACACGCCATTGGTTAGATCGACATAGTTCGTTTGTTTTGGAATCGGGATTTGGAGGGCCGCCGTGACATTGGTGAGGTACGGCAAATTAGTACTGCTGAATTTTAATTGAGCGGAACAGACGGCCGCGGCCAATCCCGGCAACTCCGGGGCTTCAAAGGCGAATTGGCGGAAATCCAGCTCGCCGTTGAAGCTCACCGACGGCGGCATCTGGTCAAGGAAGGTGGCGGTGATGGGGTTATCGGGATTGAGTTGAATGCTCGGCCCCGTCGCGCTTCCGAGGCCCGGACAGAGGGTGGCGAGGTTCGTCGGATAAAAAAAGCTCGGGAGGAAGAACGTGCCATTGCTAATGGCGAGGTCCACGCGGCCGGGCGAATAGTTCAGCGCCACCTGTACGTTGGTGGCGAAGAGATGAAAATTGGTCCGGGACAACGGGGCGTTGGTGGCGGGCAAGGGGCCTTTCGCGAAAAACCCCGCTGAGCCATTCGCGCGCAGCTCCCCGCTTTGGGCATTGTTGCGCACCGTGAAGCCAAAGCCGGCGTCGTAAAGCACGAGGTTGTCGGTGAATCGCAGCGACGCCAGATTCCCCGCCTGGCTGGCGAAGGAAAGCTCCCGGGTGTCGGTGTTGAAGCCGAGGGTGACCGCGAGGCTGGGGCCATTGGTGACGGCCAGGCTGCCGTTGCCAGTGAATACCAGCGAATGATTCGGACCGTTGCTGGCCAGCACGCTGGCCGTGGCGCGAACGCCGGTGAACGGCAGCGGCCCGGCCGTGGCGGCGGCGATGGAAAAATTCAGGTCGCGGTCGAGTGTGGCTTGGCTGATTTCAAAAAAGGCATTTTGCAGATCCGGAAATTCCAACCGACCGAGGAAGGAGCCGCTCAACGCTCCGGTTTGCCGGTTATAGCGCACCTCACCGCCGACCCGGCGGACCTCCAGATTGCCGGGCAGCGCGAGTTCAAACGGTCGCTGCAACGGCAGGAGCTGCTTCAGCGTATCGGCGATGTTGGCGGCCGATCGCACCGTCTCGTCGGCGGCGGCCGCGAGACTGGTCCGGAGCGCACCGCCCACCGTCAGCACCGGAGCCTCGGCCGCATCCAGCAGGAGCGTGGTGTATTGGTTCAAATACCACCAACCACGTTGGGCCTCGGCGACGGCACGGTATTTCGCCGTCAGGCTGCGGACATCGAGGGCCATTTGGGCAAGTTCGCTGTCGAAGGCCTGACCTTCCATGAAGGTGCCGAGCACAATGAATTCGATGAGCGCGGTCCGGCCTTTCTCCAAAGTCCCGGCCCCAACCGGTTGGCCCACCAGGTCCTGCAATTGGGCGAGCCGACCCTGCACCATTTCCCGGCGCACCGCTTCCGCCGCGGGGGCAGTTAGCACGGGCTGACGGCGCACCTGAAAGACGTAATTCGAATAGGCGACTGCGACATTGACATTCGTAACCGGCGGCCGATAGAGCAGCCCGGGGTCTTTGCCCAAAGTGCGGCACTCGATGTTGTACTGGGCCAGCGGACGGTCCAGGCCCATGATCTTCTCGAGGTTCGTCACGCGGGTATTGACGGGCAGCCGGAGATCGCTGTTGGTGAAATAGATTACCGGGACAAAAATCCGGTGCGGATGTTCCGCGGCGTACAGGAACGCGCCTTCGAAACGGGTGGTGGTATTGTCCTGCTCGCGGCCGGCGTCATACACCGTCCGGCTGCCGTCCAGGTTCAGCAGGAGGTTGGTGCCATAGTCAAACGCCCCCACTTGCTGGTGCAGGTAAAGCTCGCTGAGCTGCAGATAGCGGAGGCGAATTTCGGCATAATCATTTTCATTGGTGACGGAGCGGGACACCAAGCCGGCCATGGCTTGCTCCCGTGCCTGCAGCGCCAGCGTGGAATTGGCGCGAATATAAAATGAGTTCACATCCTGATGGTTCGTGGGCACCGTGGCCCGCTGGTTCACCGCGTCAATGTTCCAGCGTGCGACCAGGTTGGTGAGGCCGGCGAGCAAGTATTCGTGCGGCAGTGCGTGCAAAACGTCCGGGGGCGAAAGCGGCGTGCCGTCGGCGAGCTGCAAGCCGAGCTCGGCAAAGCGCGTGGCGATGGTGGCATCGTGATAAACCGCGAGCGCCTGCTTGAGTCGGTTCGTGTCAAAACCCCCACCGTAGGCAAAACACGGGTTCGCTCCCACGAACATGATTTCGCTGGTGAGCAAAAATAATTCATTCTCCTCCGTGAGCGGCAGGGCGGGTCCGGGTTGCAGCAGCTTGAGAACAACGTTGGTCTCCATGTTGCGGAGGACTTCAGTCATCTCCGGTTGCAAATCGCGCGTCGGGTCCTCGCCGGGCTTGCTGCTCTTCTGTTCAAACGCGCGGCAGAGCTTGCGGATGAGATCGAGTTGGAGCAACAGGCGACTGACGTCGTTGCTGGCTTGACGGCTGCGGTATTCCTCCTGTAGCCGGCGCAGTTCCGCCGCGACGCTCGCCTGGGTGTTGGAATAATTTCGGCTCAGACCGAGCCGGGCGTCGGCGAGTTCGCTGTTGGCCCACGCCTCGAGTCCGTCCGTGGGCAAGGCCGTGGCGGGTGAGGAAAAATCCGGCGGTTCGCCCGGCCCGCGCACGAGCGGCGGTTGGGTGAGGCCGCTAAAGCGATCGAGCGTGGCGGAAAGGCTGCGGAAATAATCATTCAAATCGCGCGCGGCTGCCGGAGCGAACGCCGGGGCGTTGGATAGAACCGGAAGATAACCGCGCAACTTATCGCCGAGGTCAAAGCAGATCCCTTCGGCCATAAAGCCGAACACGTATTGGGGATCGGCGAGACTCGCGTAAGCTTCGACGCTCAATCCATTGTTCAACGCCAGCTTCGCCCCACCGGCAATTGTGAGGCGGTCCGGCGGCGCATAGGCAATGTGCAATGGCCGTCGTTCCGGAATCGAAAGCGCGCCTTGCGGATTGGTGAGCGGGACATTGATCGTGCCATACGTGTTGAGGTCAAACGCCCCACCCGGACCGAACGAGGCGTTGGCGACGGTCAATGACAGTCCGAACTTCGGCAGACGCAGTTGTCCCCCGAACGCACCGGTGATCAGCTGCCGGGAGCGGTCGTAACTCACCGCCCCGGAAATTTTATCCACGAAAATGTCGCCCGGTAGCAGCAGGTCGGCCAGGTACAGTCCGGGGTTGGCCGCCCGGCGCGCGCCTTCCTCGGCCCACAGCGCCACGGAAACCTCGTGCGCGGCTTGCAACAATTGCGCGGTGGTTTGCAGGTAGAGGAGTCGGCGCGGTTGGTCTCCGAGCGTGGAACGTCGTTCCGCTTCGGCCAGCGCCAGCTCGGCGGCCTGATGCAATTGGGACCAGCCGTGGTTGGCGCCGGCGACCGCAATCAGCCGGCTGACGAGGAGCGGCAGCCGCTGCGATTCCCAGACCACTGGCGCGGCGAGCGTGAACTGGTCGCGCAGTTGGGCTTGCAGGATTCCCGCCTCGAACAAATCCACCAGCGCCGGCTGGCTGGTCTGCGCCGCGAGCACGGCCACGCTGCTGGCGAGGGTGGTTTCCAGCCGGTCGTAAGCGCGCTGAAACGGCGGCGACGCGTAGGTTACGCCGGACGGCAAGTCGTGTAGGATGCGCAACAGTCGCCGGATCTCCGCCGCCTGGTTGCCCAAACTGCGGTCGCCCGCCGTGCGCGTGGAATCGGCGGTGAAGACATTTCCGAGGCGGGCGGCAAAACCGTTCAAGGCGCTGGGGCCGGGCAGACCAGCCAAGGCCGGATGGTTGGGGAAGATTCCGGATTGCTCCAGCGCGACCAGATCGAGCGTATCTTCCAGGGCATACGCGAAACCGGGATAATCGTGCGCCGTCTCGGTGGCGTTGAGCTGCGCTTCGAGCACGCTCCACAGTCGGAGTGCGAGCTGGGACATTGCTTCATCCACCGGCGCCGTGATCAGCGAATCGATACCCAGCAGTTGCGCGTCGGCGCGAAGTCCAACCAGGTCGCGCAGCGTCTCGAGCGCGACGAAGCGATTCAAGGCCGCAATCATTGATCCGGCCGGGGGCGTGAACACACCGTTCGTAACCCCCAGGCTGGCGACATAACTCTGCGTGAACCGTGACACGAGCCGGGTGAGCGCAGCTTGCAAGGGTTGATCGAGCGGGCTACCGAGCTTTTGCAACAGCGCTTGCGCCTCCAGGAGGCAATGCGCGGTGTCGGTCATGTTTTTTAGATTGAGGATCGCGTCGGGTTGATCAGCCCGCGCCACGGCGGCGGATACGATCTTGGCCAGGGCATCGTTCAATTCGGCATCCGCTGTGACGTCGGCTTGAAACCCGTTGGTGGCGCGCGCCAGCTTGACTTGGAGCAGCGTTCCGTAGTAATCGCAAATCGTCCTCAAGTCGCGCGCCCCGACGGCGGCGTCTCCGGATTGCGCCAACAGATCCTTCAGGCTGGCGAGCGGCAGCGATTGATTCGCCGTGGCGCTGGCGGTCCAAGCTTGAAGCACGCTCACGCCCAGCGTGACCGGATCGGGAGGCGCGGTTGGGGCGGCGACTTGGTTGCTCGTGGACGCTGCGCCCACGGCGGCCGCGCTGAAGTTCAGATAGGCGCGGTCAAAACTGCGCAGGCAGGCGGCGGCTTGATTTAGTTGGTTGGAAGTCGCGGCCGCCGGAATGCAGTTCGACGGATTATTGGGCAGCAGCGCCGACAAGCTCCCGAGGGCCGGTACGTGAATACCGCTCGCCACCATCTTGAGATGGTAAAAAGGATCATCGAACCCGAAATCAACGCTGAAACTCGGTCCGTTGGTGAACTGCAAGTCGGCACGGCCTTCCAACGCGAGCTGGCCGCTCGGTTTGATGGTGAGCCAGAGCGGGCGTTGTGGTGGGATGGTCAGCCGGGCGGGAAAGGACGTTCCGTCCGGCAGCGCGAAGCTGCCGGCGAACGGAATCCGCACGCCCTCTTTGCGAGTGAGATCAATGGTGAAATCGGGATAAGCGCCGCTCGAGCCAGGCAAGGGCAGGGAAGCCAGGGCTTTGAAACCGAAGCGACCACCACGAATGCCATCGTCCTCGAGCACTCCAGCCAGCCAGGTGATCGGCGTCTGGCCAAAGAGCACCAAGTCAATGCCGTTCGTTGGGTTCCGGTCGAACGTCTGGCACAGGAGATCATAGTCCAGCCCGGCGGACGGCACGCTTCGGGGTGTTGTACCGCTCCAGGTCAAAGCGGTGGTGAGTTGAACTGGGAAATTGGAACTGAATCCGCCCACGACGTTCGTGAACTCGATCTGCCGCGCACTCCCATTGGTGATGATCCGCGCCCCGTTGGGAAAACGGAGAAAAAATCCTTCCCCCATTCCCAGGCCGCTCCGCCCCCCCGGCCGGAACTCGAAAGCGGCCAACAACCCGTTCGCGAACGACGTTAACCCGGATCCCTCGACGGGCAGGCCGTTCGTACCAAGGCTGACAAAGCGATCGGCATCCCCGATGGCAACGGGCGCGGCGACCGTGTCCGCCAGCCGGACGCGGTAAAATCGGCGCGTGCTTGAGGAGATGTCATCGAAGGAAGTAACCGCATTCACGGCGAACACCGTTGTGATGTCAGTCCAATCGTTGGCGCCCAGCGCATCGTTGGTGGCGCGCTGCAGTACATAGGTATGTCCGGGTTGGCTCGACCAGGAGAGCCGCCAAGCGCCACTGACTTGTCGTTGCGGTGGCGCCAGAAAACGAAAATCAGGATTGGCTTCGGCCCGGACCCGATAAAAACGCTGGCGAGCTGAAGTGGCATCATCGTAATACGTGGTGGTGCCGGTGCCGATGACGACGGCGAGATCCACCCAATTCGTGCCACCCAGTACGTCGTTCGCCGCCCGTTGCAGCAGATAAGTGTGACCTTCGATGCTCGACCAAGCCACCCGCCAACTGCCGTTAGGCTGGCGGACCGGAGTCGAAACGAGGGGCGGATTGTCCGAGGAATTGGAGTGGTGGGTTTCCCCGGTCAGCAACAACAACAGCAACAACAGCCAGACGCGCCGCATCGTTTGACTGCTCCCAGAGAATGACTTGGGGTTGCTCAACGGGTACCTTGTGATTCACCACGCCTTGATCGGCGTGCAGAGCGTATTAAGGCGGACGCGGTTTGGGATTGCAAGGCAATTGAGGCTGCCGCGGAAGTTTTCAGGCGCAGATAGCGACGGGTGGCAAAGACCAAGCCAAGAAAGAGGGTTTCGTCGATCTCCTTCGGCCTCCAGATCCGGCACGGACCGGATCAACGCCTGCGTATAGGGATGCACCGGACGCTGGAGAACCTCGCGCACCGGTCCGTGCTCGACGATCTGCCCCGCATACATCACTGCCACGTCATCGGCGAGGTCGTCCAGGATGCGGAGGTTTTGCGTGCTGAGCAGCACGGCCATGCCCAGCTGTTGGCGCAGGTCGCCCAACAGTTCGATGATCTGCGCCTGGATGGTGACATCGAGCGCGGTGGTCGGTTCGTCGGCCACGAGCAGCTTGGGTTGCGACGCGAGCGCCATCGCAATCATCACGCGCTGCTGCATGCCGGCGGACATTTCGTGCGGATAATTTCTCAGGCGCGATGCCGGCGCGGGAATGCTGACGAGTTTCAGCAGCCGGACAACCTCGGCGTCGTTGGCCACCGCAGGCCGATGGTAATTGAGGGATTCCTTGATCTGCGCCCCGATGCGGAAGACCGGGTTCAGCGACGCGCCCGGCTCCTGGAAGACGTAGCTCACGAGCCCGCCTCGAACGTCGTGCAACTCGCGCGAAGACATCTTCAACACGTCGCGGCCTTCGAGCAGGATCTCGCCGCCGACGTAGCGCGCGGGCGGAGAAGACAGCAGATTCGCGATGCAAGGCGCGGTCACGCTTTTCCCAGAACCGCTCTTGCCGACACGGCAGAGAGTCTTGCCGGCTTTCAGCGAAAAGGAGCCGCCGTCCTCCGCGCGGGCGGCGTCGCGGCCGGAACCGAACTTGAGCTGGAGGTTCCTGATTTCGAGCAAGGCGATACGGGATCTTTGAAGAAGGAAACGAAGGAATTTCTCCGAACGGATCGGGGCGATGTCGCGCAACACCGCCCGCGTAAATGGGTCGCCAATTTCAGCCCCTCAATCGTATTGAATGTCTCCCTCGCCGTCCGCGTTGGCACTTTGCTTTGTTTTCGGGCTTCAACAGAATCGCCAGTTGTCTGGCGTTCCCGCGCAGCAATGACGGTGTGACGCGGCCTACGGTGCGGCTGGTAATCGCACCTGCACCCAGAAGAAATTCCGCCGGCGAATGGTCAGCCGGGTTGGTTTCATCTGATTCACCAAGGCTCGAACCAAGCGAATCCCAATGCCCAGACCACTGCGCGAGGCGGGAGTTCGTCCCGTCACGCGATTCCCGATCAGGAGGCTGACTGCGTGGGCGCGCGGGCGCACCCGGAGCAGAATGTCCTGCTCCCCATGCTTCAACGCGTTGGCCAGCAGGCTGAACAAAATTTGCTTAAGGCTGTTCTGGTCGACCTGGACCACGAGCTCCCCCGGACACGACCAACGGAGGCGGCGGCCTTCAGCTGCCGCGAGTCGGCCGAACGGTTCGAGGACCTCCGTCAAGAATGCTTTCAATTGCAGGGGTTCGGGCCGCAATTCCAGCCGGCCTTGCTCGGCGCGAGCCAGCGTTAACGCGGTTTCAACATAGTTGGTCAAGCGCGCGAGTTCTTCCTGCAAATCCTCCGCCAGTTCCGGTTTCATCCCCAGGGCATCGGCTTCGATCCGCACCCGCATCAATTGCAACGGCGTCCGCAATTCATGCGCGACTTGAGTCGTGTACTCCTGCAGGTGGGTAAACGCCAACTCCAGCCGTGTCAGTAGTTCGTTGACGTGGCGGACCAACTCGCCCACCTCCGGATCCACGTCGGGGGCGCGCAACCGCTCGGCCAGGGTGCTGGGCCCAAAACGGGCCAGCTGCCGGTTCACTTCCCGCACCGGGCGGTCCGACCGGCGGGCGATGAAATAGGCGGAAACCAATGCCAGCCCGACGAGCGGGACGCCCACCAAGACCCAGAATTGCACCAGTTCACCCAGGATATCCTGAACCTCCTTGTCGCTGTAGCTGCCATGCAGAATCCAATCGGGATGCTCCGGCGTGGTGCGTTCCCACTTTTCCTGTCGCAGTTCGAAATCCAGATGCCGGTGGGCGGACAGAATCAGGACGGTGACCAGGACCAACAGACTGAGTCCAAACCAAACGGTGAGCCGCCAACGCAGAGATTTCATGCGGCCTCGGGCGCTACCAGCGCGAATCCAACCCCGCGCACGGTGCGAATGAGGGAGGGTGCTTCAGCCGCATCGAGCTTGGCCCGCAGGTAATTGATATAGACGTTCACCACATTGGTGCCGCCATCGAAATGCTGGTCCCACACATGTTCGACAATCGCCGTCTTGGTGACCGTTCGCGGTGAAGCCTGGGCCAGGAATTCCAACAGGGCGAACTCCCGGTTTGTCAGCTCAATCACCCGGACGCCGCGCGTCACCGTACGCGCCACCAGATCCATTTCCAGATCACCCACGCGCAGCGTGTGGCTTAATTCGCCTCGTTGGCGGCGACCCAGCGCGCGGAGCCGGGCGAGCAGCTCATCCAGCGAGAAGGGTTTGACCAGATAATCATCCGCCCCCGCGTCCAGGCCGGCCACGCGATCCCGCACTTCACCGCGCGCCGTGATGAACAGGATGGGCAGGCCCAAGCCCCGGCGGCGCAGGCCTCGGACGAGGGTGACCCCATCCACCTGCGGCATCATGATGTCAAGGACCAGCGCATCGTAGGTCCCATTCTCCACCGCCCAGCGAGCTTCGGCCCCGTCCTCCGCGCAATCGACCGTGTGTCCCGCCGCACGCAACCCGGCGGCGAGGTGGCGCAGCAACTTGCTGTCATCTTCCGCCAATAGAATCTTCACGGGACCATTCTGGTTCACCCGGCGCTTAACAGCAACGCCAAGCCGGCGGCGACTGATGCTCCCAGCCCTAATCCCGGTCCGCCACTGCGGGACTTCGCCGTTCGCGCGGAACGACGGCAGCCTCCGCCCCCGTGGTCACCCGCGAAGTGGTCACTCCCGCACCGTGTTGGTAAACCAGCGCTCCGCCGCGGTGTCCGGTTTCATAAACCGACCAGGCCGCCACGCCGGCCGCCAGGGCGGCGGCCACCGCAACCCCGCGCGCAGCGCGCGGGAACCGGAATAGCGCCGCCGCGCCCACCGCCAGACCGGCCGCGATCGCGGCCGCGGTCAGCGTGCGTTTCGCCCAGTCTTCATGAGCGTCCAACAGCGGTTCCGTTTGGGCGGCGGTCTTCTCGAGCAAACCGCCGTCGGACTCGCCGGTTTCCATGGCCGCCCATGCACCCAAGGCGCCCAGGGTCAGGAGGATGGCGGCAAAGGCCGGCACGTAACCTTTGCGCCAGAACACCGCGAGGATCGACCCCGCCGCTCCGATTACAATCAAGACAATCGGAAAGTGGACCACGGCGGGATGCAGCGGATTGGGAATGAAGTTCATATTATTATGGGTGGATTTGGGGCCACAAATTGAACCTTTAATCGATGCGCTCGTAATTACTGATCGGCTCGCGGCAGCTGGCACAATTGTTAGCCGGCAATTGCGTGACGGTGTACCCGCACACTTTGCAAACATAGAGTGGCCGATCTGCATTTTTACCCAAGTTGGCGAGTGCGTCTTGGTAGAGCTTGGCGTGCTCCGCTTCGGCCTTCTGGGCGTACAGCAACGTACGAATGGCGGGCTTCGCCCCTTCTTTTTTTGCCAGGGCCATGAACTCCGGATACATCGTGTCCCGCTCGTAACTCTCGCCCTTGATCGCCGTCTGGAGGTTTTCGCCCGTCGTTCCAGCCATTACCGCGTCGAGTTGAAAGTTCTTGATTTTGCCGCCGAGCTCCAGAATCGCCTGTTTGTGCGTGTCCCGATGGATGCCTTCGGCCTTGGCGGCGGCGCGGAACAGCCGCGCGACATAAGTGTAGCCCTCAGTGTCGGCCTTCTGTGCAAAGGCGAGATAGCGATGAGCAGCGTTCGATTCGCCCTGGAACGCAGCGTTGAGGTTGTCGAGTGTCTGGGGGGAGACATTGGCTTGCGCCGTGGTAACCACCGCGAGTGCGGCGCCGATAATGATTATGAATATTTTTTTCATGCGCGCCCAGCATGACTGACATCAGATTGGAAACTCCTTTGGTGAAAATTAGAAGTTTCTAAGGGTTCGAATTGTTTTTCCGCAACCCTCACCTACCTGCCGTCGCCGCAGCAAACTTCGAGCGCAGCCCATCGCGGCGGCATTGCTGCCCAGCTGCCCAGCTGCGCGCGCTCCTGGACTTCGTGCCTCCGCGCTACTTTTGGAAGGAAAGATTTCGGTAATCAAGCCATCGGCCTTGCCGGAGGTTACGGACTTGCACGTCCGCTCCAGCGCCTAACGGTGATCGACTCCAACGCGAATCCCCTCATGGCAAGACCTGAACTCGATAGAACCGAGCTGACTCAGTTGGGGCGTCGTGTTTGGATGCCGTGCTGTTGTCAGCGGTAACGTCGCCGGTGAGGTCGGTCCAGCTCGTCGCCGCCATGGCTACCTTATACTGAATACGATAGTTGCCATTGCTGACCGCGCTCCACGTAATCATAACGTCAGTTGGACTAAGGAAATTGATTGAAAGGATCGTCGGGGCCGGTGCGGTGATGCTCATACTTCCGGGGTTAAAGGGGATGGTGTAATTGCCGCTGGTCAGCCCGCTGGGAGTGACGGGATAACTGCCGACGTTTTCGCCGGGCGCGCGAGCAAAGGCTAGCGTGCCGCTGAGCACCGCCGGCGTCTCGCTGTTCATGAACCCAACGTAGCTCGCCGTGAACGTCGGATCAGCCGCACCGTAAGTCTTGTTGCTGGCATCGGCGGTGACAGCCAGAGCCGCCTTGGTAATGCTCAGGTTGCCGGGGTTAAAGGCGATCGTGTAATTGCCACTGGTCAGACCGCTAGGGGTGACGGGATAACTGCCGACGTTCTCGCCGGGCGCGCGAGCAAAGGCTAGCGTGCCGCTGAGCACCGCCGGCGTCTCGCTGTTCATGAACCCAACGTAGCTCGCCGTGAACGTTGGATCAGCCGCGCCGTAAGTCTTGGTGCTGGCATCGGCGGTGACAGCCAGTGCTGCCTTGGTGATGCTAAGGTTGCCGGAGTTGAAGGCGATGGTGTAATTGCCACTGGTCAGACCGCTGGGGGGTGACGGGATAACTGCCGACGCTTTCGCCAGGAGCGCGGGCGAAGGCCAGCGTACCGCCGAGCACGGCGGGAGTCTCGCTGTTCATGAACCCGACGTAAGTTGCCGTGAACGTCGGATCAGCCGCGCCGAAAGTTTTGGTGCTGGCGTCGGCGGTGTTTCCAGAATTCGTCGAGGCGACGGCTGCTGTGGATGCAACGGAGGGCGAGGATGTTTCGGGCACCTGGTTCGGACCAGAACGTGCCGGACTGTTTGCAGCGTCCGCCGATGACGGTTTTGCAGCCGGCCTCAACGACACCGGAACCGATGAAGTAGCCTGCGGCGCGGAAGGTGCCGTACTGCATGCGAGGGACGCTGCGGACGAAGTAGCCCAGAGCCGTCGCATCAGCTCCAGGTTCTCTTCGCTCTCGGGGCATGGTTGGTAGTAGTAGGCCGTCCGACTGATCTCCAGTAGTTCGCATTGGCGTCGAATGCTCGGCTCGTCTTGCTCTTGGATCAGCGTTCGTCGTCGGGCGACAGGCCCAACTGCCTGCACTTTTTTTTGAGCCAGTCCAGATCGACCGTCAGCTGGCCGATCTTTTGATGCAGTTGCGCGATCGTCTTTTCGCTCTCGTCCGGGACTTGGGGCCCGCGCTCAAAGATCCCTGGCAATCGATCCAGAAGGATCCGCTTCCATTGCGTCACCAGCAACGGATGCACCTGGTGCTCCCGCGCAATCTGCGACGTGGTTTTGATTCCCATCACCGCCTCAAGCCCAACTTTGGCCTTCAAGGCGCCACTATACCGCCTGCGTTTTTGTTTCATGGATCTGCTCTTTCTCACATTGAGCAGTCCTCGCAAAGTCTAACTTAACCACTGGTCTTGATTTCGGGGTCCAGCTCTCAGAACGCCCGTTCAGTGCTTGGTAATTTGCTCATGGACGCATCAATTTGAGGTGTTCAGTCGAACGAAATCTTTGGCGGCTTTCTGGAATAGGAAAGCCGGTCATTTTGGTTAGACAGCATCCCCTTACATGAATGTCAGGCAGGAAATCGCGCGATGTCCGCGCAGCATCCGGCGCAACGTACGGCGAAGCATTCGCGCAAATTCCGATAAATCGTCCGGGTATTCGTAGGGAAACAGCCGCGCTGTGTCCGGGCAGTTGCTGGGAAACATCCCACGCAACACCGGTAAATGTCCGCGCAGCGGTTGGCGCAATGTCCCGGCATTTGCCGGTGAAGTCCACGAAACATCTAGGTTGGCGTCCCGTCGGAAAGTCACACCGCAGTCCGCGCTGCAACCAGCGAATCCTCCACGCAATTTCCAATACGGCGTTCGCAGAGCGTCCATGCAACGTGTGCGAAACAAACTACGGAAGAAACGCGCACAGTCCTTGAATAATCCTTGTCCACGGTCAGTCCATGGACGCAGACTTTCCACGTCCTCCGGCAATCCAAAGCCTTGTTTAGTCCGCGTCCAAGTTCACGGACAGTCCGCCTCGTCATCCGCTACATGTATCCATTGAAGGACCTGTGGAGCCTTGGGCAAATATGCGCCCAAGTAACTTTTGAAAAGCTTGCCGTGATTCGGCACTTTGAGAGTCATACGTCCGTGCCGGATGGCGAACCTGTTTGACGTACCCGACCGTCACTCGGAACATCAGATATGACTTGGATTACTATTCTGTGGCCTATGGCGATTGGCGCTTGCGTCACAATGGGACTGATCCAGTTGCGGGTGGGTCTCCGCCGTACGCCAGGAGGCCCACTTGCTGTTCGCTCTGAACGCTTTCGTGGTGGCGGTTTATTCCTGTTTTGAACTGGCCTTGGCCCGCGCGGACAGCCCCGCTCAATATCTGGGATTGCTGCGTTGGCTGGATATCACGGCGGGACTGCAGGTCGTCACGACGGCAGCATTCGTGTGGGTGTTCTTTGGCACCGGCAGAAAGTGGCTCGCGCTCCTGGCCCCCGGTTTGTCGTGTCTGGCATTGGTCGCCGATTTAATGCCGCAGCCAAAACTAGTTTACCTTCAGCTCACCGGCATCCGGAAGATTTCGACTTTTGGTGGTGCGACTTACACGGTGGCGGACGGGGTTGAAAATCCGTGGAATGCCCTATTTTACCTGGGTGTCCTGCTGCTTTTGGTGTTCGTGGCCGATGCATCGGTCACGCTCTGGCGTCGCGGGGCACACCGTCGGGCGGCCGTGATCGGTGGCGCCATCACCTTTTTTGTTCTGGCCGGCGGCACGCAAGCGGCGCTGGTGGACGAAGAGATCATCCGGACGCCCTATCTCCTCACTTTTGCCTACCTGGCCATCCTGGTGGCCATGGGAATGGAGTTGAGTGAAGACGTCTTGCGCGCGACGCAACACGCGAGCGACCTGCGGGAAAGCGAGCAACGGATGTCGCTGGCGGTGGACGCGGCGCAGCTTGGTCTCTGGAGCGGAGAAATTCCGACCGAGCGTGTCTGGACGAGTGAGCAATGCAACCGGCTCTTCGGGTATTCCCCAAAAATCGAATTGAACCTGGCCAATCTCCTCGCCCGCGTGCATCCGGAGGATCGCGCCTCGCGGGCGCGCGCCATCGAGCAGGCAGTGGCCGGCACGGGCCAATACAATACCGAATACCGCGTCCTGCTCCCGGACGGCACGGTGCGGTGGCTGACGTCGGTCGGTCGCATGGAAAGCGATGCCAGCGGTAAACCAACGCGCATCCTGGGCGTGGTGGCAGATATCACCGGGCGGCGCAACGCGGAATCCGTAGCGCGCGAGCTGGGCGGGCGACTGATTAACGCGCAGGAAGCGGAACGCCGCCGGATCGCCCGCGATTTGCACGACGACTTGAGCCAGCGCCTCGCGCTGCTTTCCGTCGAACTGGAAATGTTCGGGCAAAAGCCACCGGCTCAACGCGAGGTCATCGCGGACCGGATGGAGGAGTTTTCCGGGGTGGTGAAACATCTTTCGTCCGACGTCCACCGGCTCGCTCATGAGTTGCATCCTGCCAAACTGGACCAGCTGGGGCTGGTGGCGGCGGCGCGCGGATTTTGCAAAGAGGTGGCGGCGACGCACGAAATCGTCATCACGTTTAAGTCGCATGAGATACCGCGCGAACTGCCACAGGATGTGGCACTGTGTCTCTATCGGATCACGCAGGAAGCGCTGCGGAACGTGATCAAGCACAGCGGGGCCTCCGGCGCGCGCGTGGAATTGGCGGCAGGCGCAAACGGACTTCATCTCAGCGTTACCGATGACGGCCAAGGTTTTGATTCCTCGGCCGCTGCTACCAACGGTGCGCTGGGCATCGTCAGTATGCGCGAACGCGTGCGCATGGTGCAGGGAGAGCTGACCGTACACTCCCGCCCGGGCGCGGGGACGCAGATCGAGGTGCGCGTGCCGATTCCTCCTTCGGCTTGATGGTAGGGTGTGGAGAGGACTGACGTGGAGTGCGACTGAAAGTGCTGTGCAACGTAGCGGCGGGCCTCCTTGCCTGCCATAGAGCCGGGCTTCCCAGCCCGGTGGAAAAAGCGTCTCTCATCACCCTGCGCTAAACGGTGTCCAAGCCGTGTCTGTATTTCGTGCCATTTTCCGGGAGGCAAGAATGCACGTTCTCTACGGCAACCAAGGGTGGTTGCCGTCGCAGTCGCTGATTGCGCGGCACTTTCAGCCATACGTACAGGCAGGCTCTTCCTTGATCACTACCAAGCAGGTCCGGTAAGTTTACTTATTTGTCATCATGCACCATTTGCGGAGCGCCTGGTAATTCGTTACAGTGCGCTTGCCGTGGCCAAACACTCCAAAGTTCTCACGCCTCATCGCCCACGCGTGCTGCTGGCGGATGACCACACGATGCTGCTGGATGCCTTCCGGCGTCTGCTCGAACCGGAGTTCGAAGTCGTGGGCACGGCTTCCGATGGCCACGCCTTGGTGCAACTTGCTGCGCAGACCCGCCCGGATGTGGTAGTCCTTGACATCTCGATGCCGCGCTTGAACGGCATGGAGGCTGCCGCGCAACTCCGGCGCAAGCTGCCCAGTATCAAGGTGGTCTTCCTCACGGTGAATGAAGATCCGGACGTTGCCGCCGAAGCGATCCAGCTGGGCGCGTCGGGTTACTTGCTCAAAAGTTCCGCGTCCGGTGAATTGATCTCCGCCATTGAGATAGCGCTGGCCGGCAAAACTTATATCACCCCGCTGATCACCAAGGGCAAACCGCTGGGCTTGTTCCCAGCAATTGTAATTTTGAGGGAAAGCGGCGTGGGGTGGGAGCAGGCGAAAACGGGAGCGGACGGAAAAGCATGGCGGCTGGAGTCAATGTTGCGCCGCGAAATCTAAGACGGACAATGCGCGGCCGCACGCGTTGAGGG
>JANXWY010000074.1 GCA_025350905.1 Verrucomicrobiota bacterium | reverse complement strand
CCGAACCAAGCCGTCAGGCGAGTTTCGCGGGTCGCTTGACCATCATGCGCCGTCAGCAATCCGGGAAAATTGAAAACATCGCTTTATTCAGCGTCTCCCTAGGCGAGCGCTTCTCCCTCTCCCCCGCGGAGGGGGAGAGGGTTGGGGTGAGGGGGAAAGCCAGCCCCGTCAGCGAGTTTTCACCTGGCTCCACCCTGGCCCACTCCCCTTCCGAAGGGGAGTGGGATTCCGTTTCGTGCGCGTGTCGCCCATCCGGCGGACTCCTGAGTAAGCCGCAAAAACGAAGGGAACAGAACGCCGCGTTCACGCGGCCGGGCGATCAGCGGTTCCAGTCGCTGCCGGATGAATCCGGCGTTCCGAGGGCGACGATGCGGCGCGCATTTACACCGCCAAAATTTTTGCTGGCGTTCCCGGTCGCCTCGTCGCCTTTACATTTGTAAAGATTCCTCTTGACGCGCTCGACAGTTGTAGAGATGATGCGCGGGTCACACTGATTTCACCATGACCGAAAAACCCATTGAACTCACCGAAGCCGAGTGGACGATCATTAAAGCCGTCTGGGATACTGAACCCTGTACCGCGCCGGCCATTCAGGAAAAACTCTTCCAAGGCACCGCGTGGACCTACTCGACCGTCCGCACCTTGATGGATCGCATGGTCGTCAAGGGCTTGCTCGCGGCGGAAAAGAAAAGCAACCAGACGCGCTACCGCACCGCCGTCACACGGGCGCAGGCGCAGCGCGGCGAACTGCTCTACGCCCTCAAACACGCGTTCAACGGCGCGCTAACTCCGATGGTGCAATGCCTGCTCGACACCAATGAAGTCTCCCGCGCCGAACTCGACCAGATCAAGCAACTCATCGCCGCCCATGAAAAGACCCGCGGCAAAGGCGGGAAAAAACCATGAACCCGCTGCTGCATTGGCTGACCTCACCAGAATGGACAAACGTTGTTGGCGCGTTACTCCACTCGCTTTGGCAGGGAGCGATCATCGCGCTTGCCCTTGCCGTCCTCATGCGGCGGTTGGCGAACCCAGTGACGCGCTATCGTTGCGCCCTCGGCACCCTCGGTCTGGCGGTCATGGCCAGCATCGTCACTTGGGCGGTGTTGAATGCGCCGCAATCAACTGTATCCGCCGAGACAATAATTCCAGCCATTGAATCCACCCAAGCATCGGTCGCAACCACAGCGCTCAATCCAGATTCCACCGACAAAGTTGTTGCTTTGGGCCGAATGTCTCCCCCGCCAGCGCCGAAGTATTGGATCGCCTGGCTCGCTGTCGTCTGGATGCTTGGTGCCTTCGTAATGCTGCTCCGGGCCGGCATCAAAGTCGCCGGGGCGGAAAACCTTCGCCGGTCCTGCCAACCACTCAATGACGACCGCATGATCGCGCTGGTGGCCGAAGCCCGCCGCGCCGTCGGCTTGGTTCGACAAATTCGCGTGGCCGTTACCGACAAACTCACTTCGCCCGCCGTCGTCGGTGTGATCGTGCCGACGCTGATCCTGCCGCTCTCGCTGTTCACCGCGCTGACGCCGGAACAAATCCGTTTCATCCTCCTGCACGAACTGGCACATATCCGGCGCGGCGATTATTTCGCGAACCTGTTTCAGCTTTTGGCTGAGGCATTGTTGTTCTTCAACCCGGCGGTTTGGTGGATCAGCCATCAAATCCGCCGTGAGCGGGAAGCCAGTTGCGATGCGCTCGCCATCGAATTGAGCGGCGCCCCGGCAGATTACGCACGAACGCTCGTTCGTGTTGCGGAAAATATCCTGCAGCCCGCGACCAATTCAGCACTGGCATTTGGTGACGGACAGCGCGAACCCTCCTCGCTTGCCGACCGCGTGCAACGTCTCCTCGTCCCCGGCTACCGCCCTGCCTTGCGCCTCACTTGGAGGGCCATGCTCGCGTCCTTGATTGTGGGCGGAGCGTTGCTTGTATTTTCAGCAATGGGCACAAGAAGTACCGTTGGCGCAATCCTGTCCCTTGGGGAGAGCAAACCGGCAACAACGAACGACACACATGTTGGAGTCAAACCCGCCTCGGTTTCAGAATCGAAAATCAAATCGTACCAGGAACACAAAATAGTGTCCTCCGCTCAGTCAGTCAGCTCATTGGCACAGACCAACATCGCCCCACTGAACGACAACCGCCGGGTTATCATACGTAAACTCAATACGATCAAGCTCGATCAGGTTCCGTTTGACCAGCAACCGTTGCGTGAAGTCATCCGTGTACTTTCAGCCGATACATTGGCGCATGATCCATGGGGACAAGGTATCAACTTCACCCTGAATGGGGTTTCTGCGCCCGTTGCCCCAGCTTTCGACTGGGAGGCATCGTTCGTCGCTGAAGACAAGTATCCCGTCCTTGTGACCATCAAGCCCGAAATCCGTGGGGCTACATTGGAAACCATACTGGACACAATCGTCCAAGGTGCCGACAAACCGATCAAGTATTCGATCCTGGGCGACGCGGTCGCTTTCACCCTAAAGAATGAAAGCGATCGCGAACCGCTCGCCATGCGCACATTCCCTGTTGATCTGAACGCATTCTATGCTGCCGTGCGAAAATCTGCGGGACTGCCGGAAACGACGACCGGGACAAACCTGACTGCCGCAATCCGACCCTTTTTTGCCAAGGCGGTGGGCGTACACTTTGATCAGGATTCAGGGAGCACTTATTTCCTTAGCACTAGCCGGGGCCAGATGATGATTTACGCTACATTGCCGGAGTTGGACGCCATCGAAGCCCTGTTGCAACCGCTGACCGGCCCGCCTGTCGTCACCCGTTTCTTTCGTCTCGCTCCTGACTTTCTCGCAAAAGCGACGAACGAGTTGACTCAGGCAATTAGTTCAGTTTTCACAACAAACCCCGCCGCCGGATTTCAAGCTTTGCTTGGAGCGATCGACAGCAACGATCCCCCACCGAAGCGTTTGATGTATGAGCAGGAGGGGCGATTAGTTGTGGCGCGTGCAACGGATGCTGATTTGGACAAATTGGAATCAACCATTAAGCCCCTCGTCGATCGAAGTTCTAGCGTCCCGTTTCTGACTGTGCCGGCATCATCCAGTGCTGTTGACCTCCTCACTCGCACATTCATGGTGGGCCCGGTCGAGCTGGCTCGCGCCTTAGGACGCGTCGGACCGGTGCAGGTTACCAATGCCGCCGCAATGGTGAAGGAACTCGTGGTCGAAGCAGGCGTGGATTTGCAGCCGCCGAAGACCGTAGTTTTCAAAGACACTCTCGGCTTGCTGATGGTGCGAGCAACCAAGACCGAACTTGATATGATTGAAAAGTTTCTAGTGCAGACGAATCAAAGGGCGGCTTCCGCGACGCCCCCGCCCGGTAGCACAGGGGAGGCAAGGACGATGTTTCCCGTGGCCAAGACGAATCTCGCCGCTTCGGTCAGGGACAATTCCACCAATCTTCATCAGCGTCTTTACGCGGTGGATGCCAATGCGATGGCGCAAGTGTTGGCGAGGCACTGGGGTACCAATGCCGGATCCAGCGCGAAGCCTATCACCGACGGCTCCCTACTACGCCCGGATATTCAGAAGCTATTTGCCAGTGTGGGAGTGGATTTGCAACCGCCGAAAACATTATTTTTCAACGCCCCCAAGGGGCAACTGTTGGTTCGCGCCACGCTGGAGGACCTGGATACCATTGAGTCCGTGCTTCAAGTGCTGAACGATCAATCACCGCAGGTAAACATCCGCGCCATGTTTGTGGAGGTTCCGGGCGATGGGAACGGCGATACGTTTTTGGGTAATCTCATTTCGCCACCGCCGCAATTGAACCGGAACGCGAGTGGTAAGAAAGGCGCAATTTCTGCCAGCGCATTCACCGGTTCAAATGTTTTCACCGGAATTCTCACGGAATCTCAATTCAAAGCAGTGCATACCGCGCTGGAAGAGCGTAAGGATGTTAAAATTCTGAGCCGGCAAGATGTCACCACCCTGAGCGGACGACAGGCACAAATGCAAACGGTCGAGATGCGCAGCATTGTCACCGGCCTCAGCACGAACTTACCCCAGGTCAAAACCGAGTTGATGCCGTTCGGCCCAGTGCTGGATGTGATTCCATACGTTTCCTCTGATGGTCACACGATTGCGATGACAGTGATTCCGACCGTCACTGAATTCTTGGGCTATGACGAACCTCAAAAAAACATTACCGACTATGCCAAGAGTAAAAACATGCCTGCAGAGCTCCCGTTGCCCCGCTTTAGATTGCGTCAGGTAACGACTTCAGCAAATGTCTGGGATGGACAAACGCTCGTGCTGGGTGGATTCGTCGCGCAGGAAATCATACGGAAGCCTGACGGTTCCGAAGTAAGGGAGCGCTCTAACAAAGTTGAGAAAAAGAGTCTGCTCGTCTTTGTCACCGCCACCATTATTGATCCGGCTGGCAATCGCGTGTTTCCCGACGGAGAGTCGCCACCGAGTTCATCGCTCAACTCAAAATAAGATTCTACCCCGTGTTGCTTGGAATGAGGCGGGTCAGGTGCGGCCTGCGAATGCGGTTGGCCGGGACCGAACATCCACGGGCTGAGAGCCAAGGATGTCCAACGCTCGCCCTCATCCCTGCCTTCTCCCCCGGGGAGAAGGAGAATTGTTCACCGTCTCACCCGAAAATCTGTGACTGGGTTGGTCGAGTGGCAGTTGTACAAGGAACGGACGGACGATAGCTGTTCCCTCTCCTTTGGGGAGAGGGTCAGGGTGAGGGAGGTCGTGCCTGACTGTTCCAGAACGCCCGGAAATTTCACCCCACGGCCATGCCGATGAGGAACTCGATGTTGCTGCCGGTTTTCTTGAGTTTGCCGAGCAGCAATTCCATCGCTTCCACGGGCGGCACACCGGTGAGGGCGCGGCGCAACAGGACGATCTTGTTGAGTTCGTCGGGGTGGTAAAGCAGTTCCTCTTTGCGCGTGCCCGAGCGTTCGACATTGATCGAGGGGAAGATGCGGCGATCCACCAGACCGCGGTCGAGATGGACTTCCATGTTGCCCGTGCCTTTGAACTCTTCAAAGATGACTTCATCCATGCGCGATCCGGTATCCACGAGCGCGGTGGCAATGATGGACAGCGAGCCGCCTTCCTCGATGTTGCGCGCCGCGCCGAAGAAACGCTTGGGCTTGTGCAGCGCGTTGGCGTCCACGCCGCCGGAGAGAATTTTCCCGGAGTGCGGTTGCACCGTGTTGTAGGCGCGGGCCAGACGGGTGATGGAGTCGAGCAGGATGACGACGTCGCGCTTGTGTTCGATCATGCGCTTGGCCTTCTCGATGACCATTTCGGCGACCTGCACATGGCGCTCCGGCGGTTCATCGAACGTGGAGGAAATCACTTCCGCGCCAATACAGGTGCGTTCCATGTCGGTGACTTCCTCGGGGCGTTCGTCAATCAGCAGGATGAAAAGATAGGTTTCCGGGTTGTTCTTGAGAATCGCGTTGGCGAGCTTCTGCATCAACACGGTTTTGCCGGTGCGCGGTGGGGCCACAATCAGGCCGCGCGAACCTTTGCCGATGGGGCAGACGAGATCGAGCACGCGCGTCGAGAGCTCTTCCTTCGCGGTCTCGAGAATGAAACGCTTGTTCGGGAACAGGGGCGTGAGGTTTTCGAAGTGGGTTTTGTCCTTGGCCTTGTCCGGTTCTTCGCCGTCCACCGCTTCGACCTTGAGCAGGGCGAAGAATTTTTCCTTTTCCTTCGGCGGCCGGATCTGGCCGGCGATCAGGTTGCCGGTCTGCAAATCGAAACGGCGGATTTGCGACGGCGAGACGTAGATGTCCTCCGGACACGGCAGATAATTGAAGCTCTGGGAGCGCAGGAAGCCGAAACCTTCCGGCAAAACCTCGAGCACGCCTTCGGAGAACAGCACCCCGGCCCGCTCGGCGTTCTTCTGGAGGATGTGAAAGATCACCTCGTGCTTGCGCATCGTGCCGAAATTTTCCACGCCCAGATCACGCGCCATCTTGTTCAGGTCGCCCATGGGCAGCGCCTGGAGCTTGGCAATGTTCAGAGAAGTGGCGATGCGATCGCGCTGTTCACCGTGCCGGTTATCCAGCCGAGCCGGGGCCGCCGGCACATCGGCTTCAATTGGCTTGGTAGGCGGTTGCAAGGCATCGGACTCTTCGAGCTTCGCCGGCGCAGGCACAAGTGCGGGTGCGGGTGCGGGTGCGGCCCCGAGCGCCGTCGGCGCCGCGGCGTCGGGCGGCTGCGCCGCCGGCGTTTTCACCCGCGGTGCGCGGGGCTTTTTGGTAAGGGCTTTTGACATAAAATGATTCGGTTAAATTTTTCGGTTAGGTAAGACAACTTGGCCGGCGACCCATTCCCTTCCGGGCTGGGACGACCAACGGCTAAACGGTTCAAAATTGGAATGGCAAACGACCGGGGCGTCCCGAGCAATTCAATCCTCAATCCGACAAGGATATCTCGCAGTCAACTCGCTCGCACGTTGGCGCAGTTGCCCAGCAGTGTCAAGACTGTTGATGGAACGGAAATAATTCCGCGGCGCTGTGCCTTTGGCGAGCCGGCCGGGATGAGCTGCCGCGTTTTCAAGCGATGCGAATTCACGGCGCCGAGTTGGAAAAAAATCCTCCAGCCGGCAACCCGAGGACAAAGCCGTCGGCCACCAAAAATCGGTCCCGCCCTGGACGCAGCGGATACCGAAGCCACGCTCAGACTGACGGCGCCACTCGAATTACTGACCCGCTTTTAACCGGGTTGAATGATCCTGCATCCAATAGACATCTGGATTGTTGGCCTGGGGGCCACCCGCGATCAACTGCCCTTTTTTCAACACCGGCACCGTTCGCGGGTCGCGCCATTTGTGGATTTCCGAATGCCCATCGGCAAAGGAAAAGCCGGCCGCGCGGCCATGATAGCCCGCTGGGAAATCGACCATCACGGTCTGGGAGAGGTTGGGATAGCCATCCATGGAAACGACGAAGAAGCCGTCGTTGATGCTGTCTTCCCGTTCTTCCAGCAGAACGAAGGTATTGGCCGGGCCCGGCTGGACCATGTCGCCAGATTTTTGATAAACCTTCCACAACGGCCCCCAACCACCAGACGTACCTTGGTTGCCGCCGACCCAGATGTTCATGGACATGCTGCGGATCCGTGGCATTACCTTGCCCCCCACCGTGACGGTCGCCGTGTCGGCCGGGCATTTCCAAATCCCGGCTTGTTTCCCGCAATAAGGCCACAACGGACTTGAGGTAAGGTTATTCGTAATTTCCCAATTGGCCTTGTTCCCCCCGTTAAAATCCAAAATTCCGGTCACCCAGGCGTAACGGGCATTCGGGTCGGGCGGATCCGGCGCATAGGCGAAAGGAAGCCGATCGTTGTTGTCTTCTGAATACATCCGCCACGCCAAGGCCAGCTGTTTGGTGTTGCTCATGCACCTGATCCCGTTCGCCTTCTCCTTGGCCTTGCTCAAAGCGGGTAACAACATCGCCGCCAGAATGGCTATGATGGCAATGACCACCAGCAATTCTATGAGCGTGAAACCGCCCCGTGAGGTTGGGCCGGGGTTTGGGCGGCGGCCGCGCAATGGCTGCGCCCGAACGATCGACTTCAGACAAACCGGAAGCAGGATGGACGAGATGGACTTGATCATCGTAGATCGACTATGCGCTTAAAGGAATTTGGAGTCAATTATCTGTTGTTTGAAGCCAACGGCCGAGCCAATCGTGGCTGCAAAAACATTCGAAGCCGCCACGAACTCAAAGACGGGAATACGATCCGTCCTGACCGTGAACCCGGGAACCACGAAGGCGAAATCTGCGGCACCTCTCGTGGGCGAGCCTTCAAACTCATCTCAAACGGGTCGAGCGTTCTTGCAACCAATAGATGTCCGGATTCCGGGGTGAAGCCACATACTCCGAGCCGCCAGTGAACAGGGAGGAGTCCCGTACAATCGGCGGCACGGTCCGATCATCCCGCCATTTTTTGATCTCCCCGTGACCATCCGCGAATGAGAATCCTGCAGCCCGGTGATGATAACTTCCAGGATAATCCCAGTGAAAGCGAAACAGGGCGGGATTGTTCGGAAAGCCGATCATGTCCGTGAAGTTGTTACCAAAGTTGATGCGATCCTCGCGCGCGTCCACCAGCACCCAAGTCATGGCCGGGCCAGGATTCAAGAAATCGGAGGATCTGGAATAGACTTTCCACTGCGGCCCGGAGCACCCCGCATCCGTTCCTTCCGGCCCGCTTCCATCGCGGCCCCACCCACCCACCCAGATGCTCATGGACATCGTACGAACGCGCGGCAGCAAGCGTCCGTCCGCGAGTTTGATTTTGCTGAAATCGGCCGGACAACGCCAGATCCCGGGCGATTTTCCACAGTACGGCCACAGGGGACTCTTGAAGATGTCCACGGCGAGGTCCCAGTTCGAGCGATTGTCAGGATTGAAATCGAGAAAACCCTGCACCCAGGAAGAACTGGCCTTCGGTCCGGCATCCGCCGTCGCGTAGGGCAAAACATCCCGGCTGTCGTCGGTGTACATCCGCCACGCCAGCGCGAGTTGCCGATGATTGTTCAAGCATTGGATCCCCTGCGTCTTGAGTTTTGCCTTGGAAAGTGCGGGCAGGAGCATGGCCGCGAGGATCGCGATGATGGCAATGACGACCAGCAACTCGATGAGGGTAAATCCAATCACCCGCGCCGCGGAACGGGCCGTGAAGGAACTGGCTTTCATAGTGGACCGGCGCTCAGGCTAACGTAATGTGTACGCAGGTCAAACCGTTTGGAGACTCGATGGGTGCGACCAGAAGTGGCGGTCAACCCGGGTGGTAGGAGTGTTCGTGCTGCGAACACTCCGCCCGCGCAGAGCGGGTGGAACGTGCGGTGACTCGGACGTGCCGCTGGACGCGGCACGACGGCTCGCAGCGCGAGCCGTTCTACCACACTGACCGC
>JANXWY010000033.1 GCA_025350905.1 Verrucomicrobiota bacterium | reverse complement strand
GCGCAGTGGCGCGCGGCCGCCAAAATTCCATTGTTGGTTTCCAAAGCCCGCGAGCAATTTGCGGCGGATTTCATTGAACACCGGCAGGAAATCACCCACCTGGTTTCAGGCTTTGAAGAAGCGATTGCCAGCAAGTTGAAGGCAGTGGAAACTGTCGTGACCACTCACGATCAGAACACACGCTTCACGCTGGCCGAAATACGGTCGGCACTGGCAAATGCTGAAACCGTAGCTGAACGAATTAAAGCCGAACTCGAAGAAGGCAGCAGCGCTTGGAAACAGTCCCGTGCTGATTTCGAGGCTGAACACCAGAAGCTGGAGCAGGTGCGCAAGGAGTTGGAAACCCGAACCAACCGGCGTGATTGGATTTGGTTCGCACTCGCGTTGGCCGGAGTGCTGGCCATTGGTGTTGCCATCGGTGTGCGCATCGCTCGATGAATGCCATCGAGCGCCATCAATCAATTTGAACTGGTGGACAGTTTCCGGCATCATGGCGGCGGCTTATGCCAAATCCGCTGAACAATTCAGACATCAGGGACAACCACTGGCGCGATGTCGTCACGGATTTTTTCCAAACGAAACACTCAACCAGCCATGCCGACTGAAGCCGACACATGCAGGAAGTTCGTCGTGCCAAAGCTCCAGGCGGCGGGCTGGGAAACCGACCCCCATTCGATTGCCGAGCAACGCACCTTCACCGACGGCCGCATCGTTGTGCGCGGCAGCAAAGCGGAACGAAAAAAAGCCAAGCGCGCTGATTTTCTCCTGCGTTACACCCGCGACTTCCCAATTGCCGTCGTCGAGGCAAAATCTGAAAACGAAGAAGCCGCCACCGGTTTGCAGCAATCCAAGGACTACACCGAAATCCTGAAGCTCAAATTCGCCTACGCGACCAACGGCATCGAAATCATCGAGTTTGATTACATCACGGGCCTGGAGCGCAAGCTTCAGAACTTCCCCACACCCGCCGAACTCTGGGCCCGCCTGCGAGCGCATGAAAAACTAACGGACGATTCCGCCGCGCAACGCTTCCTGACTCCCGCCAATCTCACCACCGGCAAAGAACCGCGCTATTATCAGCGCATCGCGATTGACCGTGCGGTGCAGGTCATTCTGCAAGGTAAGCAGCGCGTCCTGCTCACGATGGCCACCGGCACGGGCAAAACCGTCGTTGCGTTTCAAATTTGCTGGAAGCTCTGGTCCTCGAAGTGGAATGCCAAGGGCGATCCGACCCGGAAACCGCGCATATTATATTTGGCCGACCGCAATTTCCTCGTGGACGATCCCAAGGACAAAACCTTCTCGGCGTTCGGCGATGCCCGGCACAAGATCGAAGGCGGCATTGTGACTCACAGCCGCGAGCTTTATTTCGCCACCTACCAATCCATCGCGAAGGACGAGCGTCGCCCTGGCCTCTACAAAGAATTTGCGCCCGACTTCTTCGACCTCATCATCGTGGACGAATGCCATCGCGGCAGCGCCAGGGAAGATTCCAACTGGCGCGACATCCTCGAATACTTCTCGCCCGCCTATCAACTCGGCATGACGGCCACGCCGTTGCGCGCCGAAAACCGCGATACCTACCTTTACTTCGGCAACCCGATTTACACCTACAGTCTGCGCGAGGGCATTGAGGACGGTTTCCTCGCGCCCTACCGTGTCCAACGCATCGTGACACAATGGGACGCCGCCGGCTGGCGACCCAGCAAGGACGACCTCGACCGTTACGGTCGCGAAATCCCCGACGAGGTTTACGGCACCTCTGACTTCGAGCGACGCGTTGCCCTTCGCGCCCGCACGCAAGCGGTCGCCCGGCATCTCACCGACTTCCTGAAAAAGACCGACCGCTTCGGCAAGACCATCGTCTTTTGCGTGGACCAGGAACACGCCTCCGAAATGCGCGCCGCGCTCAACAACCTGAACGCCGACCTCGTCCAGCAATTCCCCGATTACGTCTGCCGCGTGACCGCCGACGAAGGCGACATCGGGCGCGGCCACATGCAGCGGTTTCAGGATGTAGAAACGCGCACACCGGTCATCCTCACCACGTCGCAACTGCTCACCACCGGCCTTGATGCGCCCACCTGCCGCAACATCGTTCTTGTGCGTCTCGTGAATTCCATGACCGAGTTCAAGCAGATCATCGGGCGCGGCACGCGCGTGCGCGATGACTACGGCAAGCTCTGGTTCAACATTCTCGACTATACCGGCTCGGCCACGCGCAATTTTGCCGACCCGGCCTTCGATGGCGATCCCGCCTTTGCCACGCAGGAGGAAATTGACGAACACGGAAAAATCAAAAACACCGAGGTTGAAACGCCGGAAGTGCCGGAGGATGGAAACGGTGAAATCAATGAACCGACGGGCGGCACAATCATTAGCGACCCGCCGCCCAGCGAGCGTCGCAAATTTTATTATGATGGCGGCCAGGTCGAAATCGCCGCCGATCTGGTCTATGAGCTTGATGCCGATGGCAAACAATTGCGCGTGGTCAAACTTACGGACTACACCGGCGACAAGGTGCGATCCATCTGCCCTAGCACAGTGGAGTTGCGGGCCCGGTGGAGCAACCCAGAACAACGGGCGCAGATCATCGAGCAACTGCACGAGCGCGGGATTGACTTTCAAACGCTCGCGATTCAGGCGGGCAAGCCGGACGCCGACCCATTTGACTTGCTGTGCCATCTCGCTTACAACGCACCTGTGCTCACCCGCCGCCAACGCGCCGACCGCGTAAAGCAGCAGCAAAACGCTTTCTTCAACTATTTCGCCCCGGAAGCCCGGACGATCCTGGATGAATTGCTCGAAAAGTATGCCACTGACGGGGAGATTCAGTTTTCTCTGCCGGACATTCTCAAAGTGCCGCCCATATCACAGCACGGCACTGTCCGGGAGATCGCGGAGGTTTTTGGAGGTACTGATCAATTACGAAGTGCTGTGACGGAGCTCCAAACCTTGCTGTATGCGGCCTGATTTAACATATCTACGACCTGTTGGAGATCACGATTCGCGTGAGCGAACGACTCTTCTTGGGGCAACTAACTCGTGGCAGCGTTGGGAACGCCAATACGATGCCGACGGCGAACTCGAATTCACGCTGCCCGACGTGCTGCAAATCCCGCCCATCACCCGGCACGGCAACGTGGCGGAGATTGCAAAATATTTTGGTGGGTTCGAGCAACTAGGCACTGCCGTTAATCAGCTACAGTCACCCCTTTATGCCACTTGAACTCTCAACCCTTTACCAACAACTCTCAAACCGGCTCAGGCGGTTCAGGCCCACTCCGCAACGTGGAGAACCAACTGCAGTCGTTGCAGTACCCAGACTAAATTAACGAACCGTTCGTAATCATAAATACTGAGGAAATCTCTATGGCAAAAGATGCACAAACAGCGCCCAAGGACCCACTCGAGAAATTCAAGGCCATTTACAACGACTTCGGCAATGTAGCTGTGAACAGAGGCAGGATCACAGAAGCCGACACACGCGCGAATCTCTTGGATCGCCTAATCCACGAAGTGCTCGAATGGCCTCGTGAGGCTGTTTCGAGAGAGAGGTACTCAAAGGCTGGATTCCTAGATTATGAGTTTTCTAAGGGAATCCCTGTTCTAGTCTTGGAAGCAAAAGCCGAAGGTGAAACCTTCGTGATTCCTCACCGTAAGCAGGCAGGTCCCCAAAAATTGAAAATTAGTGGAGCGCTATCCTCTGACAAACCCATTAGAGACGCCCTCGAGCAGGTGCAGAGCTATTGCAACGAACGAGGGATTCGCTTTGCGGTGGCGACCAACGGGTATTCATTTCTGATATTTCGTGCAATAACCGAAGGTATCAGTTGGCGAGACGGTGAATGTCTTGTGTTCTCAGGCCCAAAGGTCGTTGAAGCTAATTTCACTCAGTTTTGGAATTTGCTCGCTTACGAAGCCGTCAAGGATGGAAAGCTTGATGAATCATTCCGATTGGTTTCGGCCGGAGCCAGGCAACTCATCCGTCCGATTCAGGCTATTGTTGATGCCGACGCAACGTACGCACGAAACTCCCTCAACCTTGCGCTCCGGCCTTATGTGGACCGCTTCTTTGGGGACATTGCGAAACAGAGCACGATCGAAGTCCTGAAGCGTTGTTACGTTCACTCAAAACCCATACAGGTTATCGATTCTGATTTGGGTTTGGTCATTCACGATCTGATTCCGCGATTTGCGAGGAACGCTACCCAAATCCGCACTTTCGTGGACGCCGAGGGGGGCAATTTCACGCAAGAATTGCAGTCAAGACTAGATGCTGCTCGCGGCACGGGGTCGGTGGTGATCATTATAGGTGGAATTGGCTCAGGAAAGACTACTTTTCTCAGACGCTTTTTCTCGGTGGTCGCCCCTGAGATTGTTGAGCCGAACGGCCCAGTGTTACGCCTTCATTTAGATTTCCTTGGTGGCCAGGACCGCATGGAAGACCTTGATGCATTTGTGTGGCGGTCGCTCAGCGAAACTTTACGTGCCCAACTCCCGGATTTAGCGAAACGTGAAATTCTAGAAAAACTTTTTGAACCGCAGTTGTCGATTCTGAAGTCTGTGTTTGGGGCCGACTCCACAGACTTTGCGACCCGCAGCAGCCAGGAGCTTTTCAAGCTGTCATCCGATCCCAAGGCGTTTTGTTTGGGCTGCCTGAGATACGTTTGCACCCTAAATCGTCTGCCGATGATCGTCTTTGATAATGTCGACCAACTGGGTAATGACATTCAGGCCCACCTATTCACCACGGCTGAACACTTCGCAAATCATCTCGGGTGTTTCTCGATTCTAGTTCTGCGCGAAGAAACTTATGCGGCTGCTCAGATGCAGAAGCAGCTCACGGCCTATACGATTAAGCCCTATCACCTTTCATCCCCTAGTTTTAGACTAATGATTCGTCTGCGCATTGATTACGCGACGAAGGACGCTTCAAAAGCTCAGCCTGCACAATCTCGAGGGCAAAATGCTCAGGAAATCTTGGAGTTTTTCCACCTCTTACGTTCCTCGATATTCGGGAAGAACCACAACATCATGCGGCTCCTTGAAGCTGTGTCGTTTGGCAACATGCGTTCCGCCCTAGACATGTTCAATAGTTTTATCACATCTGGTGCGACGAACATGCCAAAGATTTTAGATAAGTTTCGCCATGGCGGCTACAATGTACCGTTCCATGAGTTCGCTAAAAGTGTAATACTCGGGGACTATCGCTTCTACAAGGGATCCCGAAGCTTGATAATGAATGTGTTCGACTGCACAGCCTGTCGTAACTCAAGTCATTTTACGACTCTCAGGCTGCTTTCCTATTTGGTTTCGTCTGGAGACGGGAGCAGAAGTGGTGACGGTTTTGTAGATCTGAATACCTTGGTAACAGCATTTGTAGATGTTTTCGACAACGAAGACGATTGCTTAAGAACCATTGAAAAGGCGATTGTCCTACGGCGGCAGTTGTTTGAACTCGACACGCGACGGACGGACACAGTTCTTGGTGCTTACTCTGTCCGAATAACAAGTGCGGGTAGATATTATTTGGATTATTTGGTTAACGCCTTTGCCTATTTGGATCTTGTCTGGCACGACACCCCGTTCAATGACAGAGGAACGGCAGACAGCATCGTAAAGCTTATGCATTCGGTTGATCTCGAAGACCGATTTCAACGCGTTGACATGTTTCTTGAGTATTTGGATCGCCAGGAACGGACAGAACTCGCTGGGTTTGCATCTTCGGACCGGACAAAGGTGTTCGGCCCGTTTATTCCTCGTATTCGCGCTATTTACCTTAAAGAGAAGCTCGAGATTCGAAAGCGGTTTTTAAGAGCGGTTGCGAAAGACAGAAGTCCTCTCAATCGCGTGGGGAATCACGTTTCTGGTTCAAAGAATTAAGCAGATCTCTACTGATGCCTCAAATCCAATCGCACTCGCCCACCACCGCCCAATCCCTCGGCGCACTCCTGAAATCCGCGCGCGACATTATGCGCAAGGACAAGGGACTCAATGGCGACCTTGACCGGTTGCCGATGCTCACGTGGATCATGTTCCTGAAATTCCTCGATGACTTGGAACTTCAGCGCGAAGGTGAAGCCAAACTCGCCGGAAAAAAGTTCAAGCCCGCCATCGAACCGCCCTATCGCTGGCGCGATTGGGCTGCCAAATCTGACGGCATCACCGGCGACGAACTGCTTGCCTTCATTAACAACGAGGAAACGACTTTGCCCAACGGCAAAAAGGGCGCGGGCTTGTTCCGTTATCTGCGCACGCTGACCAGTTCCAACGGCGATGATCGGCGCGAGGTGATTGCGACGGTGTTTCGCGGCGTGCAGAACCGCATGGTCAGCGGCTACCTGTTGCGCGACGTCATCAACAAGATTGGTGGCATTCATTTCACCTCCAGCGGCGAGTTGCACACGCTGGGCGCACTCTATGAATCCATGCTCCGCGAGATGCGCGATGCCGCGGGCGATTCCGGCGAGTTCTACACCCCGCGCCCCGTTGTGCGTCTCATGGTCGTCCTCACCAATCCACGTCTCGGCGAATCCATGCTTGATCCTGCCAGCGGAACGGGCGGCTTCATCGTCGAAACCTTCAACCACCTTTCCAAGCAAGTTAAAACGGTGGCCGACCGTCGTATTTTGCAAGAGAAATCCTTGTTCGGATGTGAGCCGAAGACGCTGCCGTTTCTGCTTTGTCAGATGAACCTGCTCCTGCATGGTCTCGACGCGCCGCAAATTGATCCCGGCAACGCGCTTCGCTTCAAGCTCACCGACATCGGCGAACGCGATCGCGTGGACGTAATCCTCACCAACCCGCCCTTTGGCGGCGAGGAGGAGAAGGGCATCCAGGGCAACTTCCCCGAAGACAAACAAACCGCCGAAACCGCGCTGCTGTTTCTGCAACTCATCATGCGCAAACTGCGCAAACATTCCCTCTCCGCTATGGGGAGAGGGATTAAGGGTGAGGTGCTTCCGGCCCGCGCCGCCGTGGTCGTACCCAACGGCACGTTGTTCGGCGATGGTATGTGCGCCCGCATCAAGGAAGAACTGCTCAAGGAATTTAATCTACACACCATTGTCCGCCTGCCCAACGGCGTGTTCGCGCCTTACACCAGTATCCCGACGAACCTCCTGTTCTTCGACCGCTCCGGCCCGACGCGCGAAGTCTGGTATTACGAACAACCGCTGCCCGAAGGCCGGAAGAACTACACCAAAACCGCGCCCATTCAGTTCGAGGACTTTGCGCCGCTGGTCGCGTGGTGGGACCAACCTGGTCCTGGCACTAAGCGAAAAGAAAATGAACGTGCCTGGAAAGTTCCAGCCGCCGAACTCCTGGCCAACGCCTGCAACCTCGACCGCAAGAACCCGTGCGCCAAGGAAGACATCACGCACCTGCCGCCCGCCCAACTCACCGCCGACATCTTGAAGAAAGAGCAACGCATCGCGGAGATCATGGGCAACATCCAGAAGCTGCTGGGCAAGGCGGCCAGTTGACCGGTCGCAGTTTTTGGTGTTTAATGATTTTGCCATGAGCGCAGCCAACCACAACCACTCCGAAGAGAAGCTTCAGCAGGTGATTCTCTATTTCCTGGAGCACATCAACAACGTGCATCTGGGCCGCACCAAGCTGATGAAGCTGCTCTATTTTGTGGACTTCAACCACTACGAGGCGCATGGCCAATCCGTCACCGGGGCGACCTACCGCAAGCTGCCGCACGGCCCTTACCCCGATAAAATCGAAAAACTCATCGCGAAGATGGAAGCCTCCGGCCTCGTCCGGGGCGTGAAGGCGGATCACAAAGGCTACGCCCAGCACCGTCTTATCACGCTGAACGGCAAGTTTAGTCCCGCCAAATTTTCCGGCACAGAATTGCAGGCGCTCGAACGCGTCGCCGCCGACTGGGCCGACGCCACCGCCGCGCAGATCGAAGCCGCCACCCATCGCGAAGCGCCGTGGGCCGGCACGCAGGCGGGCAAGAAGATTGACTACGAGATGGCCGAATACCGCCGCGCCATCGGCTTTGAACCCCTCGATGAATCCCTTGCCGGCTCGAAGAAGTTTGCGGATTACGTCGCTGCCCTGGCGTAAAACGTCTTCATGGGCGAATTCACCGTCATCCGCCCGCCCGCGTTTGACCTGCTGGCCGCCGACTACGCCCGCCAACACTCAAAGCTCGAAGAAGACCTCAAGTGGCTCATCGGACGATTGGCGGAAGCCTCCGACCTGATGGGCGACCATGTGCCCGAACTCGGCAAACTGGCCCTGCCCATTTTCAAAACCCGTTGCAAGGACTCCTGCCACAAGATCGGGGCGTCCGGTGCGTGGCGGATTTATTACGCGGTGAACAAAGCGACGAAGAAGGTTTTTTTGCTCTTTCTCCATCACAAAAGGGAATACGAAAATCCCGGCGCGAAATACCTGCTCCAGAAAATGGAACGCGCGTTTGCCAGCGCGCCGAAACCCAAGCCCGGCGCATGAGCCAACAATGGGCAACAATCAGCCTGGGCGAGCTGATTCGTTTGGAGCGACGCCCGGTTAAAGTTGAGCCGGAAAAGCTCTACCAGGAAATCGGCATTTACTGTTTCGGACGCGGCATCTTCCACAAAACGCCGCGCACGGGTTTTGAAGTTGGAGACAAGGACTTGTTCTTGATGAAGGAGGGTGACTTTATTCTGCAAGTTACGTTTGCTTGGGAAGGTGCGGTTGCCATAGTGTTGGCTGCCGAAGACGGAATGTATGGCTCGACGCGGTATCCGACCTTTCGGGTTGATGAAAGTCGCTGTGTCCCGCACTTCCTATTGAATTATTTCAAGACCGAGGATGGGCTTCAGCAGTTGATAAAAATTTGTCCCGGTTCTGCCGGTCGCAATCGTGTTTTGAGCATGAGGCGATTACCTGAAGTGCTTGTGCCGTTGCCGGCGTTGGTGGAGCAGCGGCGGGTGGTGGCGCGGATTGAGGAACTGGCCGCCCAAATCCACGAGGCCCGCACCCTCCGCCACCAAGCCTTCGAAGAAGCCGAGGTGCTCCTGCGCTCAATTCTCACACACGATGGACAAGCAAAGCCAACACCGATGCGGGAGTTGGTGAAGTTGCGCCCGCCAGATGTCACTGTCCGTGCTGACGAAACCTACCAGTTCGCGGGCGTTTATTGTTTTGGTCGCGGCGTATTCAAAAGTGTGCGGAAGTCGGGAATGGATTTTGCCTATCCGCGATTGACGCAGCTTCGGGCCGGTGAGTTTGTGTATCCGAAGTTGATGGCATGGGAAGGCGCGCTTGGCGTTGTGCCACCTGAATGCGACGGATGCGTTGTTTCGACAGAATTTCCCGTGTTTGAGGTGAACGAAGACCGTGTGCTCCACGAGGTTCTCGACACTTACTTCCGCACTCCTTCGGTGTGGCCGGAAATCGCTGGCGAGAGCACGGGAACGAATGTTCGTCGCCGTAGATTGAATCCGCAGGATTTTCTGGATTACGAAATGCCTTTGCCTTCAATGGAAACGCAAGTGACGCTCAGGAAAGTTAGAGCAGAAGTGGACGCGCTAAAGCACCTACAAACTGAGACCGACGCCGAGTTGGATGCCTTGCTCCCCGCCATCCTCGACCGCGCCTTCAAAGGAGAATTATGAATCCAAAGGAACTATTGGAAAAATTGCCTTTGGTGCGGGGTTGGATTGATCGCACGCTGGCCGAGCGCAGCAATGGAGCGCAGCCAGTTGCGTCTTATCGCTTTTCGCTGCTGGATTTCATCTGCTGGTCCACGGGCTGGATTATGCGCGCGAGCGCCGGCCGGCCTGGAATTGGAACGACACATCAAAGCGGAGTTTTTGAAAAAGTCCGCGTTAGTTGGTTCTGATGAAAAGCCATAATTTCACCCGAATGTTTTGGAAGACAGTTGATTTCGAGAAAGGCGTCTGAAATCCGATGCCGGAACCCGGTGATGCGGGAGAAGATCATCATCGCATTCCAGCTTCTGGGCCATTTGACGGAAAGCGGATTACCCATCCAGTTCAAGGGCAGGATCGAGCCTGCTCCTGCGCCGGAAACCCATCCGGCGGTTGATCGCCGTTGACCCGGCTCAAAGGCGGCAGCGCGCAGGCAATTTATTATTGGCATCAAGCCCTGCACATTTTGGCTGGGAAGTGATTGAAAATATCGAAAGAGCTTTGGTTGCGTATTCCGGGGGCTGTCGGACACTGATTCCAATTTCTGTCGGACAGCGTTCCGATTTGAGCCGGACACCGTTCCGATTCCTATCGGACAGTGTTCCGGGCTGAGGTCGGACAGTTTTTGGGCCGCATTGGAATG
>JANXWY010000012.1 GCA_025350905.1 Verrucomicrobiota bacterium | reverse complement strand
ATGCCGGTACGCGGGCAAAAGTACAAGTTACAGTTGTGTGACAAACGGTGACGAAGAGGTGTCGGGCATCTTCAGCCATCACCGCCACCATCAGATCACTCACCCTCCCGCCTCACCCGGCGATAAAATGAGAACTGCTGGCGTTCAAACATCCGGTCTGCCTAACGGGGGCGAATGCTTGTCCGTCGGAAGATTGCGGCGGCGTCCCCGGCTACGAAAACTTGCTCGCGGCCCTGGCCGATTCAAAGCATCCCGAGCACGCGGCGCTGAAGGCGTGGCTCGGTGGCGGGTGGGATGCGGCCGGATTCAGCTTGGAACAAGTCCACGCCAGGTTAAACCGGCTCAAGGCTTGAACTCCGCGCCGGATGCAGCCCATCACCAGCGACCTGGCTCAGGGAGGGCGTGAACCCTTCACGGAAGCTCGACCATGTCGCTCCTGAAGTATTTAAGACGCCATCCGTTTCCGGTCGTCGCTCAGTTTGAGCGCGTGGTGGCGATGCCTGCGTTGGTGACACCCAGAATTTTCCCGACAATTAATCGGTGCCGGCGAATTCCATTGAGGATCTTGCTATAGAGCCCGTGGAATAACCAAACCGACCCGATCACGATCTGGGCAAGCATGTGAATCGTGTCGGATACGAGAAAAGAATTCATCGGCGGCTCGGTTCGGTGGCAATATCCGCTTCAGGCCTTCTTCACAAAACAGGCTTTCAGGCCGATGGCCAGGCCGTCCATCTTGCAATCGATCTCGTGATCGCCGTCCACCAACCGGATGGGTTTCGACTTCGTCCCGCCTTTGAGCACCTGCGATCCGCCGCCCAACTTCAAATCCTTGATCAGGACGACGCAATCGCCGTCGGCGAGCACCTTGCCATGGGCATCCTTGACGACGCGGGGGCCGGCGGGCGCTTCCGCCGCGGGCGGGCGCTCCCATTCGTGGCCGCAGGTGACGCATTCCCATTTTTCTGGGTGATCCTACACTTCAGTCATTTCGCACATCGGACAGGCTGGTTTGCTCATCTCCGCATAGCCTAATTCTATTTCAGGCTGGAACTCAACCGCGCACTTGACGGCGTTCAGAAACGGATCGCGAGCGTCGGTAGGGTCGCGGGCATGGGTCCGCGAGCGAGGTTTCTTGCCTGCGACAATTACTTCGCACGCTCCTCGCCCTCATCCGTATGCTCCCCCGTTTCGTTGTTGCAGCCGCCCTGAGGGAGTTGGCGACTTCAAGAACGGCACGCTTTCGATCTCGCGTTGGCGGGGAAGGTCGGCCTCGAGAATCTGACGCCGCCCGATTTCCAGGCGCGCACCCGTCGGTCACCCTGCGTGTCCGCCCGTCCTCGCGGCACGAACCGCCGCCCGGGCGCCGGAGCCGGCCATCCGGCGGCTTCGACTTCGCACGCTTGGCGAAACGGTCGAGATCGTGTCTAATCTCCCCGACGTGCAACGCTCCTCGCTCACCCGGTTCGCCTGGCTCTCCATCGCCGCGGCGGTGCTCACCATTGCGCTCAAGACGGCGGCGTACTTCATCACCGGTTCGGTGGGTTTGCTTTCGGATGCGGTCGAGTCGGTCGTGAACCTCATCGGCGGCATCATGGCGCTGGCGATGTTGACCGTCGCGGCGCGCCCGGCGGACGAAGACCATGCCTACGGACATGGCAAGGCGGAATATTTTTCCAGTGGCGTCGAAGGCAGCTTGATTCTGGTGGCGGCCATCAGCATCGCCGTCGCGGCCAGCGTGCGCCTCGCGACCCCCAAGCCATTGCAGGAACTCGGGGTGGGGTTGACCGTGTCGGTCGCGGCTTCGGTCGTCAATCTCGTCGTCGCGCTTGTGATTCTGCGGGCGGGCCGGAAGCACAACTCGATCACGCTCGAAGCTAACGCGCGGCATTTACTGACCGATGTCTGGACCTCGGTGGGCGTGTTGGGTGGGGTGGGCGCGGTGGCGCTCACCGGTTGGCAACGCCTCGATCCCTTCGTCGCGTTGCTCGTGGCGGCCAACATCGTCTGGACGGGGGTAGGCATCGTCCGACGGTCCATTGGCGGGCTCATGGACTCGGCTTTGGGGGCGAAGGATGTGACGAGCGTGCGCCAGGTGCTGGATGGTTACACCGCGGGCGGGGTGCAATTTCACGCGTTACGCACCCGGCAGGCGGGAGCGCAGAAATTTGTCTCGGTCCACGTCCTCGTGCCGGGCGAATGGACGGTGCAACGCGGCCACGAATTGCTCGAACACATTGAAGGCGACATTCGCCGTGCGCTGCCGGATGCCGTCGCTTTCACGCATCTCGAATCGCTCGACGATCCGGCGTCGTGGGAGGACGAAAGCTTGGAGCGCGGGAAGACGGAATAGCCTGACGGCAGTGGGTGACGCGCACGGGGATCTCGGGCCGGGAGCGGTGGTAGGGTCATCGCGCTGCGATGACCTCGCCCGCGGCCAGCGGGCGAAAGGAATTGGGCTGGAAGCTACGAATGCAATCTGCCGTTCCGCGCCTGCACGGCGCGGGGTCATCGCAGCGCGATGACCCTACCCGCGGCGGAGTTTGGTCGCCTCCGGTCGCGGACAGGTCCCTCGCCTACATGAGCACGTAAACGTAGATCGCGAACGAAACCGCCCCCAGCCCGGCGATGGCCGCCAGCGCCCAGAGCAGGTTTCGTTGCCGGGCGGCAATGGCGAACGTGGCGATGATCACGGCCGCCTGCGCTGCCAACATGCCGTAGAAAAACCAGCCGCTGCGCCGGTGATGACGCTCCGCGGCGAGGTTGTTGAGGCGAACTTGCAGTTCCAACAGATTCGCAATGGATTGGTTCAGGCGCGCCTCCGCATCATACCGCAAGGCGGTGCAATGTAAGCGTGCCGCGGTGAAGTTACGGGCTCCGTCGCCGGAAGGCGCCGCCGCGAACGATTTATCCACTCGATCGATGGCCTCCGTCAGCGGTTGCATGGCGAGGTCAAAAGCCTGGGCGCGGTCGTGAGCATTTTTCAACGCGGCATCCAAGTCCGTGGCCGTCAACGCCTGGACCAGGGGCAAGATTTCGCTTTCCGGCCGGGCACGTTCCACCGCCTCCACCGCGACTTTCACCTTTGGCTCCAATATGGCGGGCGGTGCCGAGGGGATTTGACCCGTGAGCAATGCGGCGCTGGTCGGTGGGGCGAGTTCGCCAAAGGACTTGAGCGCGACTTCGTCGAGGGGACGCACCGACGTCGTGCTCCGAAGCAAATCCAGCGTGTTGCGCTGCATCGCGCCGCGAAGCCGTTTGGCCTGGAAATAACTCCATTGGTCGCCCGCCTTGGATTGGAACTGAGCGGCGAACGAACGGTCGTACTGGGCGCGGGTCATTTCGCTCGAAGCGAGACCGGCCAGCAGGGTGGCGACGACGGTCATCACCACGGGGGTGGCCACCAGGATTTTCCCCCATTTGGTGGGCGGAACGTCGGCTTTTAAGGCGTCGGGAATTTCTGTGCTCATGACATTGAACCGTTGCGGAGAGCTTATAGCATGGCCCCGCCCAAGGGAATGTTTGATTGCAGCTCAGGAGACTGCCAGCGGGGCGGGCGGAGAAACGGATCCGTTTTGGGAGTGCGGCGGGAAGCGAAGCGCCCCGCCGCTTTGGCAAGTGGGTTCGCCGCCGCGCGCTGCCAGCGCGGTCCAAATCTTCGCGCCTTGGCGTTGGCATTCTTCTGAATGGCGCTGGTTCAGCAGGACCGGCTGGCGCGAATAATCTCGCCAGATCGGGGTCGCGCTGGCAGTTTCCGGCGCGCTCGATGAACACCAAACGCCTGCTCCTGCATTCCAGCTCGCCGCTCCTTATCCCGGTCGCGGAGGGGGGGAAACCAACCCGTCGCGCCGCCACGCTGCTCGCCGGGCTCGGCACGCTGGTGTGGTTGAGCCAGTCGGCGGGCGCCGAGGGGGCCACCAATCGTTTTGGTTTCACCGGTCCGGAAATTTTCCCAATCGATAGCCAGATCAGTTTGTTGCACGCCGCGGATTTGGATGGCGACGGGTTGAACGATCTCATCGTCGTCAACAACGCCCGGTCCAAAATCGATCTGCTCTACAACCAGACCGGCAAGACCAATCTCGCCGCGTTGAAGTGGCCCGGCACGAAGCGCGAGCTGAATGAACTGCCACCCGATGCGCGCTTTCGCCTGGAATCCATCGCCTCCGAGAAACGCATCGGGGCGATGGTGGTCACGGACTTGAACAGCGATGGCCGGCCGGATATCGCCTACTACGGCGACCCGAAGGAATTAATTGTCCTCTACAACGAGGGCACAAACGGCTGGAGTGCGCCGAAGCGCTGGCCCATCGAGGACGGCCTGCTGGATGCGAATGGATTGACCTCCGGGGATCTGAACGGCGACGGCCGCACGGACCTGGTATTGCTGGCCGAAAACCACGTTTATCTGATTCCGCAAAAGGAGGACCACACGTTGGGGGAGGCGGAAAAAATTCCCATCGCCGCCGCCGCGAAATCGGTCCAAGTCCTCGACATTGACGGCGACGGGCGTCAGGATTTGCTGCTCGTCAATTTCGAAAGTGCGACGCCCTTCCGCTTTCGACTGCAAAACGCCGACGGGCAGCTCGGCCCGGAAGTTTATTTCAAGTTGCCTCCCATTCGTGCCTATTGGGGCGACAATCTTGAAGCCGGCAAGCAGACATTCATCGTGACGATCGCCGCCAATTCCGGGCGCGCTCAAATCTCCCAATTCACCCGCAAGCCGGCCGAGCCGCTGACGGGGGAATTCAAAGCGGGTCAGTTCCAGGTCCTGCCGCTCGGCAAGACCGACAAGGCGAAACGCGGTTCGCAATGGGCGGACGTCAACGGCGACGGCCTCACCGATTTGTTGGTGGCCGAACCGGAACGCGGCCAACTCTCGATCTACCTGCAAAAGCCGGATGGCTCGCTGGCCTCGCCGCGCGCCTATCCGACGCTGGCCGGGGTCAGCGACATCGCCGTGGCCGATTGGGACGGCGACGGCCAGCCGGAGATTTTTCTGTTGAGCGCGGATGAGAAGCAGGTCGGCGTGACCCGCCTGGACGCCCAGGGGCGCTTGCCCTTTCCGGAATTGATTCCGTTTGACGGCAAACCACTCGCGCTGGCGGTCGGGGCGTTGCAGGCGAATGCGAAGCCGACACTGGCGGTGATCGTGCTGGATGCCAACGACGGTCGCTCCCTGGTCACCCGTTCTGCCGATGGCCGAAGTACCACGCAGAAATTAAACAAGGAGTTCAAGTCGAATCCAACGACCTTGCTGTTCCATGACGTGAACCAGGACGGGCGGATGGACTTGGTGGCCCTCGTGCCGTACGAAAAAGTAAAAATCCTGCTCCAGGGCGCGGGGACGGAATTTGAGGAGCTGGACGTCGCCCCGCCGGGCGGCGTGGTGGAACAACCGTGGTTGAGCGTGGCGGACGTGGACGGGGACGGCAAACCGGAATTGCTGATGACGCAAAAAAATTTCCTCCGCGCCGTGGTCCTGAAACCCGAAACGTTGGCGGCGAATTCCACCAACAAGCCTGGCTGGGTTTTTCAGGTGAAGGAGCAGATCAACGGCGCAGCCAGCAATTCACGGTTGATCGGCGCCACCGCGGTGGCGCGGGGCACGAACGCCACGCCGTCGTTGTTCCTGCTCGATGCGGAGCGGAAAGCGTTAACGTTGTGTGAGCGCGATGCGGCGGGGGTGTGGCAGGTGGTGCGCAACCTGCCGCTGCCGGTTTCGGAGTTCAGCCGGCTGCAACCCGTGGCGTGGGGAGGCAAAGTGGCCAACAGCGTGGCGTTTCTCGGGCTCAACTCGGTCGCGTGGCTGCCGCTGACGGGCGACGTCTGGGAATTCACCGCGCTGGACGGGTACGAAACTCCGATCAAGGATGGCTACCTCAACGACGTGGTCTCCGGCGATCTCGACCAGGACGGACGCAAAGACCTCGTGTTCCTGGAAACCGCCAAGAACCATCTGGACCTGGTGATCTTTGACGCCAACCATAAACTGGTCCCGGCGGACCGCTGGCAGGTGTTCGAGCAAAAGACCTTCCGCGGCCGGGGCGGCGAAATGGCCGAACCGCGCGAAGCGCTTGTGGTCGACCTCACCGGCGACGGCAAGAACGACCTCGCCGTGGTGGTGCATGACCGGATCCTGGTTTATCCGCAGGAGTAAATCCCGAGCCCGAGGTTGGCTTGCTTGAACCGTAGCAGCTGACGTAAGGAGGCTCATACTCTCAGTCTTTGAACACCCGTCAGAGCCGCTTGAGTTCGGCTTTTACGATCAAAGGAGGAGTGATCAACTGGCGCCAAATTTCTGCCGCCTTGGCAGGCCTCAACTTCGTTGCGTCACCAGCACAATCCCCTGCCCAGGCCGCAGCGCGTAATGGAACGGTTCATGGATGTATTCCATCGCATGTTCCGGAGAAACATCCTGCAGCGGCGCGCCCGCCTGGACGAACTGCCGGAAGGTTTCCGTGTGAAACTCCTGATGCGCCCAGGGATCTTTATTTAGAATCAGCAACGCCTCGTCCTTGTGGTGCGCCGACGCCTTCCACATGAGCAGGATGTTGGGGTTGTTGCAGGGGAGAATGTTCACCGGGCTTTCCTCGCGGAAGACCGGGAAGCGTTGCTTGATGGCGTTGACCTTGGTGATGAACGGCCGCAGGTCCACTCCGTTCACCTGCCAATCGTTGGGCGTGGTGTTGACGACATGCAGCGGCTTGCGGAAGCCGTACTCAAAACCCATCGGCATCATCACGCCGGCGGAGAACAGGGCGGCGAATAGATAACGTTGCTTGACGGCGGCCAGATTGCCGTTGAACTCCTCGGCCAGCCGCGGCGTGTCGTGGCTTTCGGGGAAGCTGATGGAAGGCGCGGTCTCGCGGATCAAGTTATATTGCTCAATCAGCCACCAGCCCTGCAGGTCCCACCACTTGGAACTGTTGAACACGTAATCGAAACCGGCCCGGGCCGTGTCGCGCGTCTGGTCAATGGAACAGCCCAGCGTCTCGGCGACAAAGCACAGGTTGTGGTGCTGCGCCTTGACTTCGCGGATGAGGCGTTGCCAGAACGCGGGCGGCACCTGATAGGCCGCGTCGCAACGAAAGCCCGTGAAGCCTAGCGCCATCAAATGTTCCACCACGCGCAGACAGTAGCGATACAGCCCTTCCCGGTCGCGGGTGCGCTCATGATCAAACTGCGCCAGGTCGGTCCAGACCACGCGTTCGCTCCCGTGCTGACAGAAGGCGTTGGCGATGCGGCCGCCCGGTTCGCGCTCGAACCATTCCGGATGCTCCCGGGTGAGCGGCGCATCGTAGGCCGAATGATTGATGACCAGATCGGTCATGAGCTGCAATCCCGCCGCCCGACCTTGCTGGGTCATCTGCCGGCATTGCTCATCGGCTGAGGCCGGATTCGCGGGCTCCACCAACGCCGGGTTCAGCTGAAAATAATCTGCAATGGAATACAGGCTGCGGGAGGCGCCGAGCTTTTGAACTGGGTTCACATAGACCCAGTCGAAGCCCATCGCGGCCGCGCGGTTGAAATGTTCGCCCCAACGTCCAAACGGCCCGGCCAGCAGCGGAAACAAATTATACAAAATCATACGTCGCTTTAAATTCCCCGGCACAAGATGCCGCCCGCCTCCTCGCCTGAAAAGGCAAATTCACCAAGGCGCCGGGGCAGGCACGTTTAAGTCGGGTAGGGTCGTCGCGCTGCGACGACCAGCGCCGCGGGCAACGGCGCAACGCCTTCACGGAGGCTCGCGCCGCCGCGAAAGGGTTCCGGCCCTGGAACGGGCCGGTAGTCATCGCAGCGCCATGACCCTACCATCGCCGGTGCGTCAGATGTTTTTTTTGCTTCGTCGGCCCCGCCCAATCCGGCAGACAATATAACCGGCCAAATCGCCGGCGGTGCAGTTCGCCATCGAGCACGTCGAAATGATTGGGCACGATGAGACGGGGCGCGAGGCGACGAATCCGTTCCACGCTGGCCGGGAATTGCTCCGGCACGCTGTTCAAGATGGCCGGCGGCTTGTGCACATTGAAAAAGTAGCTGGCGAACATATCGCCGCTAAACAGCAGGTTGTGTTTTACGCTGTAGAAGCCGCAGTGCCCCCGCGTGTGACCCGGCAGATGAATCACCCGCAAGCCACCCCAAAAAGGCAGTTCCTGATTGTCCGCCAAGAACGCATCAATCCGGGCAGGCCGATAGCGGAATAGAAAGCGGCCCGCCGCTTCCAGCCGGCCGCACCACCGGTTGATTCCTTGATACGGGAAAGTGCCATCCACATGCGCCTGCTCGTCGGGATGCGCATAGATTTTTGCACCCGTCCATTCCGCGAGCCAGGCCAGATTGCCCGCATGATCCAGATGGCCGTGCGTCAGCAGAATGGCTTTGATGGCCTGCGGGGTGAGGCCCAATTTGCGGATGAGTCGCGCGATGAAAAACGGTTCGCCGACCATGCCGGTGTCAATCAGCACGCTCGCGTCCCCGTCGGCCAGCAGGAAACAGCAGCCCATGAGGCCACGAACGGCATGCAGACTGGGCGGAACGTTGCGCACGTTTTAGAATAACCAAGGCCGCCAAAGTTGAAACGGCAATCTGTCCGGACGAAGAAAATAGACAGTTCGCAATCAGCGCTCGCCCGGATGCAGATGTCGCGCCACGAGGGCGGCGAACGCGACGTCGGACTGGCGCTCCGAGAATTCGCGCAACAATTGGTTGTCATCCGTTTCCGGCATCCACCAAGTAATGTCCGCCGGAAGCGAAAAGAGAACAGATAATTTTCAACCACGAAATACACGAAACACACGAAATTCAAAACAAGCCAGAACGCGTGAAAGATTTTCGTGTGTTTCGTGTGTTTCGTGGTTCAATCCCCGCCGCACATGAGCAAAATCGTCGGCATAGATTTGGGCACGACCAATTCGCTGATCGCCACGGTGGACAGCGGCATCCCGTTTGTCATCGCCGACGCCGAGGGTCGCCGGCTTACGCCGTCGGTGGTGCATTGGTCCGCCCGCGACGCCGAACCGGTCGTCGGGCACGCGGCCAATCGCTTGCGCCTGGTCAAGCCGGCGGAAACGGTTTACTCAGTGAAACGTTTCATCGGACGGCGCGGGGAGGACGTGGCGCAGGAGGAAATGCTCGTGACCTATCCCGTCACGGGCCAGGGCAGCGGGCCGGTGCGGATTCCGCTTCACGGCCGCGACTTTCTGCCGGAGGAAATCTCCGCGGCGGTCCTCAAGAAACTCAAGCACGACGCGGAAGTCGCGTTGGGCGAGGCGGTCACCCGGGCGGTGATCACCGTGCCCGCGTATTTCAACGATGCCCAACGCAGCGCCACCAAGCGCGCGGGCGAACTCGCCGGCTTCACCGTCGAACGAATCATCAATGAGCCAACGGCCGCCGCGCTGGCCTACGGGTTGGACAGGCTCAAGGAGAAATCGAAGATTGCAGTTTACGATTTGGGCGGCGGCACCTTTGACCTCTCGATTCTCGAACTGAGCGAAGGTGTATTCCAGGTGCTGTCCACGAATGGCAATACCCGTCTGGGGGGTGATGATCTGGATCGGCGCCTCCTGGATTTTCTGGTGGAGAAAATTTCGGCCGCCGGCGGGCCGGACCTTTCTCTCGTAGCAGCCGACGTGAGGAGGCTCAATTCAATTCCGGACAAGTTAGAGACTCCTCACGTCGTCTCCTACGGTGAACGACTGGCGATGTGGTCGCGCATCCGCGAAGCGGCCGAGTCGGCAAAGATCAAGCTCTCCACCGAAACCGAGGTCGAAATCACCCTGCCATTTCTCACCCCGGACTTCAGCTTCCGTTACCCGCTCACCCGCGCCGAACTGGAGCACCTCACCCACGACCTCCTCCTGCGCACCCGCCAACATTGTCTGCGAGCGCTGGCGGACGCCAACCTCGAGGCCAAAGCCCTGGATCAAGTCATCCTCGTCGGCGGGCAGACGCGCATGCCGCTCGTGCGTAAACTCGTGGGCGAATGGTTCGGCTGCGCCGACTTCGAGGAAACGCGCGGAGGCATCCGGTTGGGCGTGGCTTATCATCCGGCCGCGGGGCCGCAGCTCAACACGTCGCAGAATCCCGACGAAGCCGTGGCGCTGGGCGCGGCGATTCAGGCGGAAATCCTGGCCGGCGGGTTCCGCCATTTGCTGTTGCTGGATGTCACGCCGCTGTCACTGGGCCTCGAGACATTCGGCGGGCTGTTCAACGTCATCATCCCCCGCAACTCCACGATCCCGGTCAAGGCAGGCGAGATGTTCACGACTGCCGTCGATCATCAGCGCAGCATGTTGATCCATGTGCTGCAAGGCGAACGCGAGCGAGCCAAGGACAATTGGAGCCTGGGCCAGTTCACGCTGGAATTCGCGGCCGCGCCGCGCGGCGTGCCGCGGGTGGGCGTGCAATTCGAGATTGATGCGAACGGCATCCTCCACGTGCTGGCGCGCGACACGAAAACGGGCCGGGAGCGCGTGGTGGAAATGAAATCCGCCGTGGAGGTGGACGATGTGGCTGTGCAGCAGATGGTCGAGGCCTCCGTGGCGCACGCATTCGAGGATTTGACGGCGCGCCGGTGGGTGGAGGCCCGGCTCAAGGCGAACGAACTGATCACCGCCACCCGCACAGGCCTGGCGAGTTGTGCGGACGAACTGGCGGCGGACTACCGAGCGCAACTCGAAGCGGCCTTGCACGAAGTGCAAGCGGCCGTCGCCGGCGAAAGTGCGGAAACCAAAATCGGCGATGTCCAGCAACTACAAGCCGCCTGTGCCGCGCTCGACGAAGTGACGAAACCACTCGCCGAATTGCTCATGGACAAGGCAATGGAAGCCATGTTGCGGAAGCGCGGCGCAATTTCGTGAGTTACCAACCCCGATCGTAACCATCGCCGTAAGGAGTCTCCTATCTCTCGAATTTTGCACGGCGCTACGGTCAATAATCAGAGCCTCCTTACGTTGGCTGCTACTGGATAAAGAGGCGCTTAAGGCTGATCGCTTTCGGGCTGATCGCCGGTCGGAACCCGACTGGGAGATTAAGATTAAGATTAAGATCAGGATTAGGAGTAGGAACTGCGATTCGCCTGCTGTTGGCATCGGACGCTGCGACTACCGCCTCGACACTCCACTTCTGCTTTGTTACCAAGTCGCCCGTGCGCCGTGAATTGCTCAAAGACATTTCTCGCCTGGTGGTCAAGCTCGGCACGGGGGTGCTGACGGACCGCCACCGGCAACCCGACCCCGCGCAATTGGAGCAACTCGTCGCGCAAGTCGCCGAACAGCGGAAGGCGGGACGCGAAGTAGTAATCGTCACCAGCGGCGCGGTCGGCGCGGGCATGGGCGTATTGGGGTACACGAAACGGCCGGGCGAACTCGCCGAGTTGCAAGCCTGCGCCGCCGTTGGCCAGCCGCGGCTCATGGCGGTCTATGAAAAGCTTTTTGCCGCGCACGGCCTACCCGTCGCGCAGGTGCTGCTCACGCACGATGATCTCGAACATCACGAACGCCACCTGAACGCCCGCAACACCCTCGTCACCCTGTTGGGTCGCGGCGTGGTGCCCATCATCAACGAGAACGATGCCGTCTCGTTCACCGAAATCAAATTTGGCGACAACGACAAACTTTCGGCGCTCGTGGCCTCCCTGCTGCCCGCCGACTTGCTCATCATCCTCACCACGGTCGAGGGCTTGATCGAGAATTTCGGCCAAGCCAACCCGCGCCTGCTCTCGGTCATCGACACCATTGACGACGCCATCGAGGCGATGGCCGGCGGCACGGACAGCGCCACGGCAGTCGGCGGCATGGCTTCCAAGATTCAGGCCGCGAAAATCGTGGTGCGCTCCGGGATTCCGCTGGTGATTGCGTCCGGAAGGCAGAAGCAAATCCTCGCGCAGGTGCTGGCGGGCGAGGACGCCGGCACTTTATTCGTGGCGCAACCGACGCGGCTGCAGGGCCGCAAACGATGGATTGCTTTCTTTCATCATCCGAAAGGCGCGCTATTCGTGGACGACGGCGCCAAGCAAGCATTGCGCGCGGCCGGCAAGAGTCTGCTGCCACCCGGCGTGGCGCGGTGCGAAGGCGAGTTTGTCGGCGGCGACCTGGTACGGATTTGCGACTTGAACGGAACGGAATTTGCCCGCGGCATTGCGAAGTTTGGGGCCGAAGAGATTCGAGCCCGCCAGCTGAACCGGGTGGTCCTGGTGCACCGCGACGACCTGGTGATTTTGTAATTGAATCCGCCAACCGCCAACCACGAACCACGAACGCCAAACTTCGGAATCCGGGCGGCGCCCGGAAATGACTTCGAAGTTGGCTATTCGCGGTTCCGTATTTGATGTTGTCCCAATGAATCGAAAGCCCGCCCTCAACGACCTGCTCCGCGTCATGGCCAGATTGCGGTCGCCCACAGGCTGTCCGTGGGATCGCGAGCAGGATCACAAGACGCTGCGCCACCACGCCATCGAGGAGGTCTACGAATTGATCGACGCCATTGAAGCCGGCGACGATCACGAGATCGCGGAGGAACTCGGGGACTTGTTGCTGCAGGTGGTTTTTCACTGCCAGTTGGCCCAGGAGCGCGGCGCCTTTGATTTCGAAAAAGTCACGCGGCAGCTCGTGGACAAACTCATCCGCCGGCACCCGCATGTCTTCGGCACGACGAAAGTAAAAAACGTGGACGAAGTCTGGGCGAATTGGGAGCAGATCAAACACTCGGAGAAGAAAGGCACGCGCCACGAGCGTCCGTCCGCGCTCGACGGGATTCCGAAACATCTGCCCGCGCTGCTGCGCGCCGAGAAACTGTTGAAGAAGGTCCGCAAGGCCAGGTTGCTCAACTCGCCTGCGAAAAAGCGCGCCGAAAAAAGATTGGCCGGCAAATCCGCGATCGGCCAACAACTGTTTGCACTGGTGGAACGCGCCCAACGACGCGGCTGGTCCGCGGAGGAATTGCTGGTGGCGGAAACGAAGCGCCGCGAGAACCGCTGGCGGGCGCTGGAACGAGGGTGATTTTTCCGGCGCGGCCCAATGCGCCAGGCGCTGAGCTTTTCCAACTGTTGCTGACCGGAAGGATTTTTCGGCTTGGATTTTAGCCGCGGGACGCCAAATGCCGGACCCGGGCGCAACGCGCGATTGCGTGCTGCCGGAGCTTTGTTTAACCTGCCAACGTGATTTCGTGGAAGCCAATCCGAAGTGGGGCGCTGGCCGTAATATGCGGCCTGCTGTGGAGCGGATGTTCCCCCGCGGGTCCGGGAGCGACCGACGAGGAGAAGGAACCCCAATTCTTGATTGGCCGCGGCCGGGTGAACGTCATGGATTTCGAGGGGGCGATTGAAGCGTTTGAGCAGGCCTTGGAGATGAATCCGCAATCCGCCGCCGCCCATTTTCAACTGGGCTGGCTGTACGCGGAGAAGCATCCGGATCCGGCGGCGGCAATTTATCACTACGAAAAATTCCTGCAGCGGCGACCGACGGCGGCCAATGCGGAAATGATTCGCAAGCACATCCTCGGGCAAAAGCAGAAACTGGCTGAAGCGGTGTTGCCCATGCCGCCGGCGCCCGGGTCGCAAACTCAAATCGAGGCCCTGAGTCAGGAGAATCGCCATTTGCTGGCGGAGCTGGACCGCTTGCGCTCGGAACTGGCGAACCCCTCCGGCCCGACGAATCCACCGCCCGGCCGGCTGGCCAGCGGGCGGGCTATTGCTGTTGCCGGCAGCAGTTTGGCGGCTCGCCCGCCTTCGCCAGTTGATCCGGCCCACTCGGGCCGCGCCAATTCGGGTGACCGCATCTACAAGGTGATGGCCGGTGACACCCCGGCGGCCATAGCCCGCCGCTATGGCGTCAAAGTCGAGTCGTTGCTCGCCGCGAACCCGAGTCTGAATCCCAAGCGGATGCGAGTTAACCAAACCTTGACGATTCCAGTGCGGTAACCGGCGCGCGTCCGGGACCCACTGGAAAAATCTTTTACGGTTCTTGAACGGAAGCGGTGGAAGTTTGTCTGCTACATGCGGCGAATTGGTTTGCCCGGCCCGAAGTTGGGCCGGAACGGGATACGGGGTAAAAAAAAACTAACATTTATTTGACAGAGTTTGCCAAATTCTAGTAAACGTCTGTGGATACATAATCTCTGGGTAGGTGATGAACCAAACAAATCTATGAAAACTTATGCGGCCTCCGTCGGTTTACTCGCGCTCGGCACATCAGTGCTAAGCGCCGTAGACACTTCTGTTTTGAACAGTGATCAAGCTAGCAAGCCATGGAGTGTTTCCGCATCGCTCCGCGGATTTTACGACGATAACATCAATTCGGCACCGAAAGGCAGTGAGCAGTCATCCGCGGGCGTCCAAATCAACCCGGCCATCAATTACGGGATCGTGGGTGAGCAAACTTCGTTGAATTTTGGTTATTTGCTTGCGGCTAATTGGTACGATAACCCTTATTCAACTTGGTCGGGCCCTTGGGAACTTACCCAAACGATTCAAGCTGCCCTGAGTCACACCTTTAATCCGCGCGTCAATGTATCGATGCAGGATTCTTTTGTTATTGGCCAGGAGCCGGACGTCCTGCAGGTAGCCAACACGCCCATGGCGACGTCGCAGACCCTCAACGGCAATAATAAGCGCAATTATGCCATGCTTAACCTGAATCTGCAGGCCACCAGCCTGCTCGGCTTTCAGGTCGGTTACGGCAATGTGATCTACAACTACGATGATTCTGGCCCGGGCAGCAACTCCGCGCTCCTGGATCGCATGGAAAATAATGTCCACTTGGACAGCCGCTGGACTCTTCAACCGCAGACGATCGGAATTTTGGGCTACATGTATACTCATATTGATTATACGGGGGACGAAATCATTGGTTTCGCGGGACCGCAAGGATTCATCAAAAGCAGCAACCGTAACAGTAGCGGCAACACCGCATACGCAGGGCTGGAGCACACCTTTACACCCGATTTTTCTGGTAAAATCAATGCGGGCGCACAGGTCAACGATTTTTACAATAACCCGGCGGCCGACACGAAAATCACCCCCTACGTACAAGGCAGTCTGACCTATTCTTATCGCGCCACCAGTTCGCTCCAGCTTGGCGTTAGCTTGATGCAGTCCCCGATCGACGCCTTTGATCCGCAGGGTGGAAGCTACGTCCTGAATGCTGAGAGTTTGGTGGTCTACACAGCTTGGATTCATGAAATCCTGCCCCGCCTCTACAGCAACCTGAACGGCTCTTTCCAGCAATCGAAGTACAACGGCGGCTCCGTGGATGGCGATAGTGGCATGTATTATCGCATTGGCGCGAGTTTGTCGTATGAATTCACCAAACACATGTCCGCGAGTGTCGGCTACAACTGGGATCAATCAGATACCCCGGCGCAACTCAATCAATCCTATAATCGCAACCGGGTTTACGTCGGGCTCACGGCGTCCTACTAATTCATGACGTAATTTTCACAGGGGGGCCGGGATTACTGGCCCCTTTTTTATTTCTTCTATTAGTATCGAGCTATGGATCCGTTGAAATTTCAGCCGCAGCAGGAAACCCACCTTCACTTTCTTGATTATTGGCGGATCATTCGCATCCGCAAGACCGTCATCATCGCCGTCTTCCTCCTCGTCGTCATCACGGCGACGCTGGTCACGTTTATTTTGCCCGAATGGTTCGCCAGTTCCGCCCGGATCAAGGTGGAACGCGATAAGTCAGACATCGAAGAGTTAGGCGGCCATGCCGGCTTCAATGGCTATGACCCTTATTTCATCCAGACGGAATTTGAGCTCATTCAGTCACAACTGATCCTCGGCGAAGTAGTAAAAAAGCTCAACTTGGAGGTCGAATGGGGCAAGAAATACAACGACGGGCAAAAACTAACGCCGGAGCAAACGCTGACCCTGTTGCGCGGCCGCGTGAGTCTGCGCGCGGTTCGCAGCACCATGCTGATCGATATTCAAGTTTACAGCGAGAACCCGGACGACGCCGCCAAATTGGCCGAGTCCATCGCCCAGTGCTATAAGGATTTCCGACTCGACCAAGGCCGAAAATTGACGCACGGGGGCCTCAAGTCACTTGAGGGCAAGCTCAAGGAGCAGGATGATAAAATTAGCAAAGCCAAGGAGGAATTAACCTTTTTGCGCACCAATCTGAACATCTCGGATATTGACGTGGCGGGCGTGGGCCCGTCACCCGCCATTGAGGCGGAGCAGTATCGGAAGTACGAGCAGACCCGCCAGGAACGGGAAACATCCTACCAAAGCCGCAAGCAGGCGTACGATTCGCTGGTTTCCTTGAGCATCACCAATGCGAAAGCCTTGCGGGAGGTGCTGCCCCGGTTCCAACCCGATCCCACCCTCACCGACTTGCTGAACATGTTGAATGCCGCGGACCAGCGGGCCAAATCCCTGGCCAACGACTTGGGCAAATCCAATCCGGAACTCACCCGCATCAACGAGCAGCGCGATCTATTGAACGAGAAAATTGACCGGGCGGTGGAAGGCATCTTGAAGGCGATGGAAACCCAAGTCGCCGTTTCCAAGACGGAGTTGGACAATCTGGTGACACAGGTGGAGCAAGCCCGCCTGCGCGACGCCAAGAAACTAACCGATAGCCGGCCGTACTTTGACAAGAAGAAGGATCTGCTGGATTTGGAGGACGTGCGCCGGATCCTGATGCGCCGGATGATCGTTACAGATATTGACTCAGACCTGCCCAAGAGCGCGCAGGTCATCATCGTCGAGCACGCCACGCCCGGCTTGAAACCCGTGCGCCCCAACAAGTCGCTCAATATTATCCTCGGGGTGGTCATCGGCTTGGTCGTCGGCGTCGGGCTCGCCTTTTTTATCGAATACCTCGACACCAGCGTTAAAACGATTGACGACGTGGAGCGCAGCCTGCAGTCGTCGGTGCTCGGGGTTATCCCGCAAAACGTCGGCTTGCTGCTCGAAGAAGGCGCGGAGAGCCCGCATGCTGAAGCTTATCGCGTATTGCGCACCAACCTGATCTTCGCTCGTAAAGACGATAAATTGAACACCGCAGCCGTTGTCAGCGCCGGCGCGGGCGAAGGTAAGTCCACCACGGTGCTAAATCTGGCCACGGTGTTCGCCCAGAGCGGGCAACGGGTTTTAATTGTGGATTCCGACCTCCGGCGTCCCACGCTTCACAAATTGCTGAGTTGTTCCAATAATCTTGGGCTGACCAACTACCTGCTCAAGCAGAACACTTTGGAAGAAGTGGTCCAACGGACCAGCCTGCCAACTCTTGACCTCCTCGCCAGCGGCAAGCTTCCGAGTAGTTCCTTGGGCATTTTGAGTTCCACCCAGATGAAAGAACTCATTCGCGAACTCAAACAACGTTACGATTTTGTCTTCTTTGATTCCCCGCCCATCATGGGAGTAAGCGATGCTTCCATCCTGGCCAGCGCCGTGGACATGACCATTCAGGTCATTCAATATCGTCGCTATCCGCAGCCCATGAATATCCGGGCCAAGCAGTTGATTGAGAAGGTCGGCGGCAATCTCATCGGGATCGTTTTGAATAACATCAACATGTCGCAGGACGAGAGCTACTATTACTACAGTGGTTACTATCATGATTATTATGCCAAGAACGAGGACTCCAAACCGCTAAATGAAAAGGCGGGGGGGGCCAAGTCGAAGGCAGAAATCAAACAAGCGTAAGGATCGATTTGACGGTGATGACGAGGTCAATGAAGAAAACATTTTTGAAAATGGCCGGGCCGGCCTCCGGTTGGCTGGGACTGATTGCAATAGCCGGCTGGCTGGCTACCGGATGTCAGACACCGAACGATCACATCGATTTTACCCCGGTCCCCGGTAGCGAACCTCCCGCCGGCACCAACGGGGTGCCCGTCGCGCCTCCGATTGGTGCAACTGGAAGTGGAGGCCGCTTTGCCGTCGGCGACTTGGTGCGGGTTACTTTCTCCGGAGTCACCGATCCAATCGCACCGCACGAAGAGCGGATCAAGGATGATGGTACCGTCACCTTGCCGCTCATTCTCGCCATTAAAGCGGAGGGCAAGACGCCGGGGGAACTTCAGCAAATCATCACCAAAGCCTACGTTCCCGAATATTACAAGCGACTGACGGTGACTGTTTCATCCGACCGGCGGGTGTATTATGTCGGCGGTCAGGTCCGCTCACCCAATCGTCAGGAATACCTGGAGAGGACAACCGTTACCAAGGCGATCCAGTCAGCCGGCGATTTCACCGACTTTGCGGATCGCAAGAATGTACTGCTCACACGCGCCGACGGGACAACTTTAACCGTGAACTGCATTAAGGCGGCCAAGAATCCCGCCTTGGATCCGCCAGTCTATCCCGGCGACAAGATCGAGGTGAAGCTTCGTGGCATCTGGTAAATGCTCCAGTTTCAGATCCTTTCCGGAAAATCGGCGGGCGTGGTTTGGGATGCCGGCCGTTTTCCGGTACGCGTCGGCCGCGCTGCCGGCAATGACCTGCAACTCGAGGACGACGGTGTTTGGAACGAGCATTTCCTGGTGGAAATAAACCTGGCGCAGGGCTTCGTACTAACGGTTCACCCCGGTGCGCTCGTTACGGTCAATCAAACGCCCGCTTCGACCAGCCGCCTGCGCAGCGGCGACCTCATCACGGCTGGCTCGGTGCAACTTCATTTCCGGCTCAGTGAAACCCGCCAGCACGGTCTGCACCTTCGGGAATGGTTGGTGTGGACTTTGGTATTCGGTGTAATCCTGAGTGAAGTCACGCTGATTGGCTGGCTGTGGCGATAGCGTTGCCGGAGTTTGCCGGCGCAGCGCTGGCGATCCGAACTTTCCGCCTTTCGTTTTTGACCGGCAACCCGATTCAGTGCCGGAAATGCCGGGTGCCCGTGAACGCCATCGCCATCCCGCGCTGATCCGCCGCGGCAATGACGTCCGCGTCCTTAACCGAACCACCGGGTTGAATCGCCGCCGTGGCGCCCGCGTCTGCCGCCGCGATCAATCCGTCCGGAAACGGGAAGAACGCATCGCTGCAAACCACACTGCCTTGAAGCGAGAGCTTGGCGGCGCCGGCCTTCCAGACCGCGATGCGGCTCGAATCCACCCGGCTCATCTGCCCGGCCCCCACTCCGAGGGTACGGTCGGCGGCGGCATAGACAATTGCGTTGGACTTCACATGCTTCACCACGCGCCAGCCAAACAACATCGCGCCTAATTCCGCCTCGGTCGGCGATCGTTGCGTCACAATTTTCAAGTCCGCCGCACTTGTCCCTCTCAGATCGCGCGCTTGCATTAAAAAGGAATCCGCGCCCACGCTCCGCACATCCCACGGGTGCGACGTGCCTCCGGATTTCAAAATCTTCAGCAGCCGCAAATTTTTCTTCTTCTGCAAAATGGCCAGCGCCTCCACCGTGAAATCCGGCGCAACGATGACTTCGCTGAATATCTCGGCAATGACTTCGGCGCAGTCGGCATCCAGCGGACGGTTCACTGCGATAATGCCGCCGAACGGGGCTTGTTGGTCCGTGGCGAAGGCCTTGTCCCACGCGGCGCGCAAGGTTGCCCCTTGGCCCATGCCGCAGGGATTGGTGTGCTTCAGGATCGCCAGCGTCGGGGCGTCGGCCGCGAAATCGCCGATCAAGGCCGCCGCCGCCGTGAGGTCGAGAATATTATTGTACGAAAGCTCCTTGCCGTGGAGTTGCTGGAAAAACTCGCCAAACTTTCCGTACAACGCCGCGGTCTGGTGTGGGTTCTCACCGTACCGGAGCGACTGCGCCAGCGGCGCCGAGATCGTCAACGCGGCGGGCAGCGCCTGCCGGTCGGCGGAGAATGCCTGCTGCAAATGGCCCGCAATGGCGGCATCGTACGCCGCCGTGCGCGCGAATACTTTCGCCGCAAGCTGGCGGCGCAATTCCAGCGTCGTGTTGCCGCCGGCGGTGATCTGCTCCGCCACCACCGCGTAGTCGCTGGGGTCAACGATCACCGTCACACTGTCATGATTCTTCGCCGCGCTCCGCAGCATCGAAGGGCCGCCGATGTCAATGTTCTCGATGGCCTCAGGCAACGTCACGTCCGGTTTGGCCACAGTCGCCTCGAACGGATACAGATTCACCACCACGAGATCAATCGGCGCAATCCCGTGCGTTTGCGCGGCGGCTTCGTGGGCGGCGTTACCGCGAATGTAGAGCAGTCCGCCATGGACTTTCGGGTGCAGCGTCTTCACACGGCCATCGAGCATTTCCGGGAAGCCCGTGTGTTCGCTGATGTCCTTGACGGCCAGGCCCGCCTCGCGCAGGGCCTTGGCGGTGCCGCCCGTGGAGATCAGCTCCACCCCGGCCGAAACCAGGGCTTGGGCAAAGGGAATCAATCCGGTCTTGTCGGAGACGGAGAGGAGGGCGCGGGAGATTTTCATCATGGCGGCGGACAATTTGCGGATGCCGCCGGGCGAGTCAATCGGCAAAATGAATTCAATTCGGAATCGGAGGCCGTCGGACCCTGCTGGCATAGGCGATTGGGTCGCCAACCAACCGCGACCCATTCATCACCCCGGACAGGTGGAATCCGCCCGCCACCGCCCCGAGTTTGTCGTCGTTCGGTGGTGGGGGCTACCGGGGAAAACCGTTTGCGATTTGCTGCTTCCAGCTTGACGTCATTGCACCAGCGGACATGCTCGCTTCCATGAATTCAAACCACCGCCAATCAACCGGCAGGCGACTGGCTGCTTGGGCCCGGCGTTATTCACTGATTCGCTTTTGAGGAGAGAATCCAAATGAAATCTGCCAAAGCCATCAGTCGTCGCCGGTTTCTTCGGCACACTGCGTCCGCCGGGGCCGCCTTCGCCGCCTTTCCCACGATTATTCCCGCCCGGCTCCTGGGCGCCGACGCGCCGAGCAAAAAGATCACGATCGGATTCATCGGGGCCGGGGGCCACGCCATCGGCTGGAATCTGCCCAAATATCTCAAGCTGCCGGACGCCCGGATCCTGACGGTCTGCGATGTGGACCGCGAGCACATGGAATTTGCCAAGACGGCGGTGGATGAGCACTACCAGAACAAAGACTGCGCGATGACAACGGATTTTCGCGAAGTGCTCGCCCGGCCGGACATTGATGCGGTGATGATCACGACACCGGACCACTGGCACACGCTGATCAGCGTACTGGCGCTGCGCGCCGGCAAGGATGTGCAGTGCGAAAAACCCACGTTGACCATTGCCGAAGGCCGGATCCTGATTGAGACCGTTCGGAAGTACAAAAAGGTTTTCCAGACCAGCACGGAAGATCGCTCGCTGCCGGAGTATCACCGGATGGCCGAGCTGGTGCGCAATGGGCGGATCGGCAAGTTGCAAAAGATCGAGGTGATTCTACCCAAGCAGCCCGGCGAGGCGGGGAATCCGGCTCCGCAGCCGGTGCCACCGGAACTGGATTACGAAATGTGGCTCGGCCCGGCCCCGTTTGCGCCTTACACCAAAGGCCGGGTGCATTTTAATTTCCGTTGGATCTGGGATTATTCCGGCGGGATCATCTGCGACTGGGGCGCGCATCTTTTTGACACCGCGCAATGGGGCAATGACACCGAGCACAGCGGCCCGGTCGAAGTCGAAGGCGCCGGCACGTACTGGGAAGGCGGGCTTTACAACACCGTCAAGGATTACGATGTCACCTATCGGTATGCCAACGGCGTGGTCATGACGTGCCAGCCGGGCAATCCGAGTATAAAATTTATTGGCACGCAAGGCTGGGTGGGCAACCGGGGCTGGCGCGGACCGCTCGAAGCCAGTTCACCGGAAATTCTCAACTCGGTCATCGGCCCCAAAGAAATCCATCTGTTCACCAATCCCGAAGGTGAACACCGCGACTTCTTGGACTGCGTCAAGAGCCGCAAGGATCCGTATTTCCCAGTCGAGATCGGGCATCGGGTGGCCTCGGTTTGTCACCTGGCCAACATCGCGATCAAGCGTGGACACAAGCTCCACTGGGATCCCACGGCTGAACGCTTTGCGAATGATGACGCGGCCAACGCCATGCTTGCGCGCCCCATGCGCGCTCCGTGGAAGTTGGAGGCGTGACGCCAATATCCCTTAACATTTAGTTCCTCCCTTCAATTTATTGTGAACAAAGCCACTGGATTCCTGAACAAAACCATTGTGCCGATCTTGACGGCCCTGAGCGAAAACACCTATCTGTCGGCCATCCGGGCGGGGATGGTGTCGGTCGTCCCGCTGACGATCATCGGGGGGCTCTTTACGATTGTGACTTTCCTGCCGATCACCGGCTGGGACAAGCTCATCGCTCCCTATCTGCAACTGTTGCAAATTCCGGTGACCGCCACCTTCGGCATGCTAGGCGTATTTGTGTGCTTTGCCGTCAGTTATGACCTCGGCAAGCAACTGAAGCAAGAAGCCGTCGTGAGCGCGTCAATGGCCACCGCGATTTTCCTGATGATCTCGCTGAAGCTGGAGGATCTGACTTTGATCACGGAGAACCTCGGCTCGAAAGGGATGTTCACCGCGATCATTGTCGCCTTGGTCTCGGTCCGCGTGCAGAAATTTTTCACCGACAAGAATCTAGTGATCAAAATGCCGGCCAATGTACCGTCGGTCGTCTATGAGTCGTTTCTGTCGCTCGTTCCCCTGGGCTTCCTCGTCGTGGTGTTTTGGCTGATCCGTTTTGTGGCAGGTGTGGATATTGACCACGTCGTGCAAACCGCTTTCAAGCCCTTGGTGTTTGCCCTGAACACGCTGCCGGGCATTTTGGTTTACGCCTTCCTTGTCACCTTGCTTTGGTCCGTGGGGATCAACGGCGATAACGCCGTGGATGCGATTGTAGCCCCCATCTTTCTCCAATACCTCGCCGCGAATGTTGCAGCGACGACGGCCGGACAACCCCTGCCGTACATCACGGCCTATGGATTCTTCACCGCGTTTGTTAATGTCGGCGGGACGGGGGCGACCATTGCGCTCGCGCTCGTCCTGTGGAATTCCAAAGAACCGGGCTACCGCAAAGTCAGCCGCATCTCGCTCCCGACGCAGATTTTTCAGATCAATGAACCCATTTTCTTTGGTCTGCCAATTGTGCTGAACCCCATCTTCATGGCGCCGTACATTCTCAACGCGCTGATCCTGACGACCGGCAGCTATCTGCTGATGCACTGGCATTGGATCAACAAGCCCTTCGTGAACGTGCCGTGGACCACGCCACCGATCATCGGCCATTACTTGGTCTCGGGCGGGGACTGGCGCGCGGCCGTCTGGGGGGCGGTCTCCATCGTGATTGCCATGGCGGTTTATTACCCGTTTGCGAAGGCGGCCGAGCGGCAGCGGTTGGCGGCGGAAGCGGCGGGCACGGCCCACGAATAACAGCATTCACGGCGGCGGGCGCGCCTCCACGCCCGGATTGCACCGAAGATTGGTTGGGCCATGCAACACTTAAACCGGTGTTGAGCGACCGCGATCGCCGCACGCAGAGCCCAGAAGTCCGGCGCCCATTCAGATTCAGGGGGAGCATTTTTACTTTGCAGCGTTCGCGACAAGCTATACTTTCAAGCTGTGCGCTGCCGTGGTGCTGGGCTGCAGGCGGAAACAGCATTGCGGCTTGGCGTCACGCGGGAAGGTGGTGGGCTTTCCGCCGGAGGCGCAACGCCTGCTGGTTTAGCTTTCCAGCCAATGTAGCTCAGTGGTAGAGCAACGGTTTCGTAAACCGTAGGTCGTCGGTTCAATCCCGACCATTGGCTCCATTCTTAACTGTCATTGCAGTAGTGGTTTAGGAGTCAGCGGGTCCGCAACGGACACCAAAACGGACACCAAATCTGGTAATCCGTAAAAACCGGCGCAAGCGGTGATTAGCCACCGCCTATGCGCTAACACTTCGGGACTGGCTCAATTTATCTTCGCGGTTGCGTGAGAGAAGTTATGAAAACACGTTACCGATTGATCCGTCGTGGACTTCGTGGCCGGGGGTTCTATTGCGTCGACACCAACACTGGCAAACGCACCAGTCTCGGCATCAGCAACGAGAGCGATGCGCGACAGATTGTTGAAGCCAAGAACCAAGCCGAGCGGCAGCCGATGCTGAACCTGCAAATTGCGAAAGCCTACCTTGCGGGCACGGACTCCGGCATCACGACGCGCACCTGGCAGCACGTTTTTGATATTCTGATCGCCGGCAAGCAGGGCGCCAACCAGCGCCGCTGGGAAACGGCCGCCAAGGACAAAGCCTTCGATGGGATCCGGCATCAAGTCGTCATTGAGACCCAAGGCGAAAAACTTCTTAAGGTGATGCACCTGGGCACGGTTTCGACCAACCTCTATCTGCGTCGCCTGCACAACTTCGCGTTGGACATGAGTTGGCTGCCGTGGCCGATCATCCCCAAGCGGCAATGGCCGAAGATTAAGTTCAAAAGCAAACGTGCGATCACTGGGGAGGAGCACGAGAAAATTCTGGCGGGTGAACGTAATCCGGAGTTGCACGACTACTACGAACTGCTCTGGCATCTGGGGGGTTCGCAAACCGACATGGCGCTGCTGACCGCCAAAGATATTGATTGGGCGGCGCGGACCATTTCCTACGCGCGCAAGAAGACGGGCAGCCATGCCACCATTCATTTCGGCGACACGGTGGCGGAAATTCTCCGGGCACGGCCGAACCAGGAGCTCCTCTTTCCGATGATTTCCTGTTGGAACGAATCCGACCGGGCATCAATATTTTCCCGCCGTTGCAAACTCGTCGGAGTTTCTGGGGTCACGCTCCATTCGTACCGGTATTCGTGGGCCGAACGGGCCAAGATTTGCGGCTATCCCGAACGCTTCGCGCAACTGGCCCTGGGCCACAACAGCAAGGCGGTTCATCGGGCGTATGCAAAGAACGCGCAGGTGACGCTGCCACCGTTGGAGGAATACGAGCGCGAACATGCGCAAAAGATAGTGCCGCTGGTCAATGCGCCAAGACGCGCGCCCATCGGCGAACAACAGCCAGTGAATGCATGAAAGGAGACCACCATGCACAACGACCCAATTTATTTACTGGAGCCGGTGTTCCATTGGTTGGACGGGGTAATCCACGATTACGGTGATTACTTGTATATGGCGCTCGTCTATGGCTCGCTGCCTCTCATCGCTTGGATTTTGAGCGGCGGTTTGCGACGAAGACAGGCAGGGCGACAGCACCTCGCAACCATTCCCGTCATCGTGATCCGGCAGACCACAGCACCGCCACCGTTGCCGTTGCCGCCTGAAAATCCGCCCGATGATCGGCCGCCAACGAATGACGATGCTCAATCGTTTGCCGCATGATTCTGCGGCACCGTTCATTCAACGCGACTCCCCGCTAGTCACTCACTTTCAGAGTGAACGAGTTCGCCGCCATTGCGGTTCGGTTGTCCGTTGCCAGAACGGTTCTTGGCCGCGTCATTCTTGAGCTTCCATTTATGCCGGAGCGCATCGCTCGCCTTGGCCAGCCACTTGGGATCGTTCCGCAGTGCTTCAATCTCGATACTGGCAAAGTATTTGATCGTGCTGGCTGCCGGGCGTCCCAAGGGCTTCAGCAGGCCAAGGCTGACCAGGACGGTGATGTGATCGGGCTCAAAGCCGAGCCGCCAGGCGGTTTCAGCCGGAGTGAGCCGTCCCGGCAGGGCCGGCAAGCTCAAGATTTCTTTTCGTTCGGGATTCATACGACTTCCTTTCGAGTTACGACGATGGATGAAATGATTGGCCCGGTGTGTCGAAGTCCGGCATAGCGCCGGTCAAGCGGTCGGATGTTTTCCAGTTCGCCGCGCTGAAGCAATTGAGCGAGTCGGCGCAGACCCCGGCCGAGAATGACCGCTTCGCCAGTAGCATAGCGGAGGTACAGGCGTTCGGGCGGCGCGCTCTCACTATTCTCGACCACCGCATTGGTCGTGAGTTCCGCCTCAATGAACTGGATGGCCCCAAAGAAATAGTCGTGGCCGTCATCCGCCGTGACGCCGAGGGCAAACGAGTGCTTGTTCATCGTATCGTGGCAGGGATTGCGCTGCCCCGAGGCTTCAGTGGGTGGAGATTCCATGTCGGTTGTTTTCATAAGTCTGGATGTTTTTGTGTGATGAAATCCTGCGAGTTGAGTGAGTTGCCTGTTGTGCGGGCAAGTCGGCGTTCAGTCGCACCAGTTCGCCTATGCGCCTGGCCCACTGCAACATGCGCCGGAGCAAATGTTGTCGGCGCATCGTGATCGACGGCACGGCCTCGACTGCTGCGACACGCGCACCGGAATGCGTGACGTGCGAACGCAACAGATCCTTGTCATCAGTGAACACCTGGCAGCGTTCACGTCCGCGCGAGATGCTGACGTAAAATTGTTGCTGGTTGATCGCTGGCAGCGAACGCGAAGACGCCACAACCAAAACTTCATCCACCGTCTTACCTTGGGCAGCGTGG
>JANXWY010000073.1 GCA_025350905.1 Verrucomicrobiota bacterium | reverse complement strand
GCGAGCCGTTCTACCACACTCACCGCCAATTCCAGTCGCACCCCAGCCAAAGCTGCTGGACGGCATTCAGCGATCAGCGCGCGGAACAGGCGTTGGACCCGAGCCAAACTTGCTAATTTGAATTTCTAAGAGCTCCCTCGTGGCGCGCGTTAGTGCCCCTACCCCACTCAATTAAACTTGTTCTTGCGATACGCGCCCATCGCGGGGGCATTCGGGTTCACTTCCGGGCCGAAGTAGCGGAGGCAGACCAACGGTTCGGTCTCGCTCGTGTTCTCGAAAGTCACGCCGGCCTTGGCGCCGTCCTCGGTGCAGAAATATTCATCCTCGGTCAATTCGTGGAAGCGGATGAGCTTGGGGCTGACCAACGGCTGGCCGTTGATCTTGCCCGTACCTTGCACGCAAATGAGGCCGTACGCACCATTGTCTTTCACCGTCGCCTTGGCCCCGGGGTCCACGGTGAGTTCCTTTGCGGTGAAGAGTTGTTCGCCGTCCACTTTGCCATAGACAATCCAGCGATCCACAAAACCCTCCGGGCGCGTGTCCGCGACGGGGACCGGTTCGAGGTAATGATGATCCTTGAATTTCGGATCCACGTTTTTGTCCCAGTCCAGTTGGTCCACGATGAAATCAAGATCCTGGTGTTTGCTCTTCGGCATGTCTTTGACGAGCAGACTCCACGGCACTTCGCGGCCTTCTACCAGGTTTTGATACATGCCGAAGACGTCGCTGCCCCATTGCGGTTCATAAGTGCAAAGGCTGCCGGGCGCGTGAAGAATACACGGGTCGATGAGCCAGCCGGAACCGACCTTGAGTCGATAAGCCTTCGAGAGATCGAGGATGCCGTTGTCGCCCTTATTCCAATTCTCGAGGCACTTGCGGACCTGCGCTTTGGTCGTACCCGGTTCAAAACCCATGAACGTGTAAGGGAAATTGTTCCCTACGTTGTTGTGCTGGGGCGGGAAATAGTAGCTCTCAGGCTTGCCTTCTTGGCCGACCAGTTTCGCCTGTGCGGCACTCTGATGCATGTGATGCGGAATGGGCCCCATGTTGTCGAAGAACTTCGAGTACACCGGCCACTTACCGTACTTCTGCCAAATGGATTTGCCAACCAACGTCGCCCCGCAATCATCCACCGCCTGTTTGAGCGTGAACCGTTCCTGGCCGACGACGCAATAATTCAATCCCTCGTCTGCCGCGCGACCTTCGTTGGCCGTGACCGTGGTGGAGGCAAACCAACGTTCGTCAATGCCGCCGCGGTTCAGGCCGTACGCGTAGGTGTCATCCGGGTGGAGTTTGATCCGCAAGCCGGGCTGGAGAAACGAGCGCGGCACCCACGCCGGCGCGAGCCGGAGCAGGCCACCCGTGCGGGAGAGTTCAGCGGAAACCTTGGCGGCGGTATTGCCTTTGACGATGCGGAGTTGATTGACGGTATTCATGTTGGTTCTTGAATCGGAATTCAGTGCCGAAATAGTGAAGCGATTCAGGCCCGAAATGCAACTCTTTCACGCAAGCTGACCACGGTTATGAGCCGATTCTCCAGGAAATGCCCGGACGGGTCGGCGGCGACCGGGCGAAGGGGACGGCGACGTGAAAAGGTTGGTATCCGATCCGCGCGGTCCAAGTTGTTCGAGACCGTGACTGCTGTCAGCCGGCGGTGCGGAAGCAAGCCGACGGCGCAAACTGCTCGGGGAATGCTCCGTTGAATCCGCGGCGCGAACGTCAGCAACCAACATCAGTTTCGGCGGGGGAGGATTGGCAGGTCGCCTTTGATGGGTGTGTGGCCAAGGCGGGCGATGGCTTCGGTGCGGGAGCGCACGTGCAACTTCTCGTAAATCCGGCGGATGTAAGTGTTGACCGTTGGCACCGCCACATTGAGCGCGTCGGCAATTTCTTTGTAGAGATAGCCTTGGGCGAGCAGTTGCAGAACTTCGTTTTCCCGAGCCGAAAGCGCGGCGACCGCCGGTTCGCGCGGCGGGATTTGATGAAACGCCTTGACCACCTTGCGGGCGATATTGGTGGTCATGGGCGAGCCGCCCGCCTGCACATCGCGGATTGCCGCCATCAACTCGGCGCGCGGCGTACGCTTGAGCAGATAACCAGCAGCCCCGGCCTGGAGCGCCTGAAAAATATGATCCGAGTCCTCGTAAACGGTCAGCATGACAAATTGGGTTTCCGGGAGGACCGGTTTTAACCGACGAACACATTCCACACCGTTCATGCCGGGCAAGTTAATGTCCATCAAGACCACCTGTGGCTGACTCGAAGGGATGGTCGCCAAGGCGTCCTCGGCGGAGCCATGGTCGCTCACACACTTCAAGCCGACGGCGCGGTTCACCCAATCCACCATGATCTCGCGAGCCTTGGGGTCGTCTTCCACAATGCAAACGCTGGTCAACATTTGCTAAGTCATATCAGTTTGAGTGGCGGGGTGGTAACGCAAATTTTGATGACAAGCCGTTCAGGTAGCAGCCGGCGGGCGAACCGGGAAATTCGTCAGGGGCACGAAGAATTCGACGCGCGTGCCTTCGCCGGGAGTGCTGTGAATTTCGCTGCGACCGTTGATCTGGGCGAGCCGGGTCCGGAGATTGCGCAGACCGTTGCCGGGCGTGAGTCGATTTAGGCCGGGGTCGGAGGTTAATCGCTTCGGGTCGAAACCGCGGCCGTTGTCAGTGACGACGAGTTTGAAACCGCCGGCGACGAACTGCAGGGTCACGCGAACTTCGTTGGCGCCGGAATGCTTGACCGCATTGTGCAACGTTTCCTTGAACGCGAGGAACAAATTGTGCCGGACCTCCGAACGTACGGCTAGTTCCGGCAATTCGACCGGTAACGCCAGGCGAAAGCGGATCTGGGCGGCGCCGAGAAAATCCTGGGCGAAACGCGCGAGGTAATCCGTCAGAGACTCCAAGGTGTCGTGGCGCGGGTTCACGGACCAAACGATTTCGTCCATGGCCCGTGTCAATTCGCCGGTCGTGGCGCGAATTTGACTCAAGTAGTTGGTGACGGGCGTGGAATTGTTCGTTTCGCCCACGGCGGCTTCGCTTAACATGCCGATGCGCGTCAAACTGGCCCCCAGATCATCGTGAATATCCTGGGCAATGCGCGCGCGTTCGCTTTCGAGTTCGCATGCGCGGGCAACGCGTTCAAGCTTACGCCGCATCCGTCGTCGCGATTCCAAATAAACGCCGCCGCCGACCAGCAGGGCCGCCATCACGGCCATGGGCGCCCGGAACCACCATGTTTGCAGGAAGTGCGGCAGCACCAAGATGGTCAGTGCGTCGCCGATTTCATTCCAGCGGCCGTCGCTGTTGCTCGCTATCACCCGGAAGGTAAATAGGCCCGGTGGCAGTTGGCCGTAAGTTACCTGGCGCTCCGCCGTGGGTATCGACCACTCTGCTCTAAGCCCCGCCAGTTGATATTTGAACTGGACGCGCTCCGGCGAGGTGAAGCTCAGGCCGGTGAATTTTAGCTGCAGCTGTCGGCGGCCCGGCGCCAATATGATACGGCGGGTAATCGCTTGGCTCGTGGCCGCCAAAGCGGCCGGCTCGGACTCAATCTCGACCGGTTGACCGTCGACCAGAACTTCCTCGATTATCACCGGAGGCGAGACTGGATTGGGCCGCACCGCGGTTGGGTTGACCACCGCCAGGCCTTTGGCCGTGGGAAACCACAGACGGCCGTCGGGCGCGCGAAAGCCGGAAGGGGTGAATCCGCCCGAGCTGGCGAGGGTGCTCAGGCCTTCGGCTTTGCCGAACAAGAGCGCCTGAACCGCGTTGGTCTTTCCGTCGGCGCAATCGTTCAATTGCCCCCGGCTCACGCGGAACAATCCGACTTGAGAGCTAGGGAGACGCTGAATAAAGCGATGTTTTCAATTTTCCCGGATTGCTGACGGCGCATGATGGTCAAGCGACCCGCGAAACTCGCCTGACGGCTTGGTTCGGCGTCGCAGTTCTGGTTCGGTGGCGGTCTTGAACCG
>JANXWY010000485.1 GCA_025350905.1 Verrucomicrobiota bacterium | reverse complement strand
GGAGGATCGGGAAGTCCTGGTCTACATGAACAACCCGCTGCGCTACGCCGGCGAAACCTATTACCAGGCCAGCTTTGACAAGGATGATCAGGGCACGGTGCTGCAGGTGGTCCACAACCCCAGCTGGCTCACGCCGTATTTCTCCTGCGTGATGGTGGCGGTAGGCATGATGGTGCAATTCATGACGCACCTGGTTGGCTTCGCCGCGAAACGGAAAACGACATGAAAACTTTATACAAAGCTTTGCCTTGGTGCTTCCTCGCGCTGTTCGCGGTGGAGATCGTCGTCATTCTCTTGCCCAAACGTGATGGCGAATTGCATGGCCGCGACTTTGGCCGCCTGCCCGTCCTCCTCAATGGCCGCATCCAACCGTTCGATTCGGTCGCGCGCAATGCCTTGCTCCAAATCCGCAGCACCGGCGACGTACCGCTCGCGGAAGTTCCGTCCTGGAAATTCTGGCAGCACCCGCCCAAGCTCACCTCCACGGATTGGCTGCTCGAAGCCTTCTTCAAACCCGAGGTGGCCGACACGCGCCCGATTTTTCTGATTCACCATCCGGAACTCATCAGCGAACTCAAGCTGGGGGAAAAGGGCGTGGAGAAATCCGGCCTGCGCTACTACACCTTCGACGAACTGGGCCCGGTGCTGACCGAAATCGGCGCGCAAAGCCGGAAGGCCAGCGAGATCGAGGATGCCCAGCGCACCCCTTACCAGAAACAGGTCTTGAAACTCGGCAACGCCGTCATTCTTTATCAACGCCTGAAAAATAGCGTCCAGCCCAGCGGCGACCATGACTTTGTCGGGTTCATTGCCGAGTATCAGGCCGCGCTCCCAGCCGGCCTGGCGGCGTTTCGCGCCCGCCAAGCCGGCGGCACCGTGGATGAAGCTGCGCTCCGCCAATTCACCGACCTCGCCAAACAGCTCGATGACCTGGCGAACATGGCTTATCCGCTGGTCGTGCCGCCTTTGGACCCGACCGCCGACCGGCAGGGCTGGCTGAATATCGGCGCCAGCTTGCTGGGTTCGATCCAAGGCCATCCGGTCCACCCGGCGGTCAACTGGTACGCTCAAATGGCCACCGCCTACACCCATGGCCAACCGGCGGAATTCAACCGCGCCTTGGCGGAATACCAGGCGTGGCTTGCGCCCCAGTTTGCCAAGGAAGTCGGCAAGGGCCGCTCGGAGTATTACTTCAACCGGATCAAAATTTTCCTGCACGCGACCATCATTTACCTCTTCGCCTTTGTCCTGGCCGGCGGCGCGCTCCTGACGTACGGCGTGTCCCCGAGCCTGTCCGAATCCCTGCGCCGTTCCGCGTTTTATCTGATCGTCCTCGCCTTCATCGTGCACACATTCGGGCTGATCTACCGCATGGTCTTGGAAGGGCGACCACCGGTCACCAATCTTTATTCGTCCGCCATTTTCATCGGTTGGGGCGCTTGCGCGCTGGGCCTGGTGTTGGAACGCGTTTACAAACTCGGCCTCGGCAGCGCGGTGGCGGCTTTGGCCGGTTTTGTCACCCTGCTCATTGCCCACAACCTCGCACTCGGCGGCGACACCATGGAAATGATGCGCGCCGTGCTCGACACCAACTTCTGGCTCGCCACCCACGTCGTCGTGGTGACGCTCGGCTACGCCTCGACTTTTGTGGCGGGGACGCTTGCGATGGCTTATGTCGTCCTCGGTCTGTTCACTCCGCTCCTGGCAGCGAAGGTGGGTAAAGTCGGCGGTTCGACCAACCTCGGCCAGGCGCTGGGCAAGATGGTTTATGCCATCGTCTGCTTCGCCGCCCTGTTCAGTTTTACCGGCACCGTGCTGGGAGGCATTTGGGCCGATCAATCCTGGGGCCGATTCTGGGGTTGGGATCCCAAGGAGAACGGCGCGCTCTTGATCGTGATCTGGAACGTCCTGATCTTGCACGCCCGCTGGGGCAAACTGGTGGCGGAACGCGGCCTCATGAACCTCGCCCTCTTCGGTAACATCGTCACCGCCTGGTCCTGGTTCGGCGTAAATATGCTCGGCATCGGCCTGCACTCCTACGGCTTCATGGATTCCGCGTTTACCTGGCTCATGCTTTTCAACGGCGGCCAAGTCGCCCTCATTGTGCTCGGCTGCCTGCCTTTGAATCTGTGGAAAAGCTTTCAGCCGATGGCAACGCCGCCGCCCTCACCGCCCACGCCGACTTCGCCCCGCGATCGCAAGAAGATTTCCCCCCTGCCGGCGACCTAGGCTGAATGATGCCGTAGGACAGGCGTCGCGCCTGTCTCCAACTAACAGTCTCCGCCTTGAGGCGTTGTCCTTCGGTGGGCGGGTTTGAGACACCAAAAGGTAGGTAGCCTTTTTGTTTTTGAAGATGGAGACAGGCGAGACGCCTATCCTACGAGTTCACTCCCCGGCTTCACTGATTGGTAAGCGATGCTCTAGCTCGATAAGCCCGGAAGGATCTCTTCCAGACGAGTAAGAGCCCGGCGCGACGTCTGGCCTACGAGTCTCGGCGGTGGCTCGCTCAGTTTTCAATTACATCGTTCTGGGTTGGCCGTGCCTAGCCGGGAGCGCTCCCGATGCTGGGCCGCTTTCGCCAGCAAATTTGCGAATTCAGTTATTGACCTACGAGCGGTTCAAGGCTTTCGTATGTCAGTTCCCTATGCCATCAAACCGACCTTCCGTCCGTGGCCCCGGCCCGCAGGCTTTCACCTTGATTGAGTTGCTCGTGGTCATCGCCATCATTGCCATTCTCGCGGCCATGTTGCTGCCGGCGCTGGCCCGCGCCAAGGCCCAAGCCCTTAAGACGAAGTGCATCAGCAATCAAAAGCAAATCGGCGTGGCCTATAAACTTTATGTGGATGATCATGTCGGATCGTATCCCGTCCACGATGGCTGGGCCTCGGTCGGCGGCAAGTTTTGGACGAACGCGAGCGCTGCTGGCAACGCCTCCTCCTATGGTGGGCGCACCGCCGAAACCAATCGCCCCTTGAACCAATACACCGCCAATGTGGAAATTTTTCATGACCCGGCCGACCACGGCGATTCCCTCAACCTCCAGGTCAAGACCTGCTGGGAAGGCTGGGGTAATAGTTTCCTGGTCGAATGGGCCAACGATGCGTTTCGGGTGAAACAAATCACCGGCGATTCCAAGGCCGCCCGCGGCACCTCACAAGCCATGTCCATCAAAGAATCTGAGGTTAGCCGGAAACCAAGCAACAAGATTATCCAAGGCGACTGGCCCTGGCACGCCAACCGGGACACAACCGCCCCGCAGACGATCTGGCATAATTACAAAGGCAAGCGGTACGAGGACATGCTCTTTGGGGACGGCCACGTTGAGAGCTACGTTTTTCCCAAAGCCATGGATACCTGGATGTCGGTTACTCCCGATCCGAACTTCAGTTGGTGGTGAGCCGACCTGGCTCCAGGTCGAACGAAACTTCGACTGCCCTCGCCGACCGTTCGCAGTGGGTTTGGAATTGCTTCGACGTGTGAGCGGATGCCGGGGAATCGGTCGAGCGGGTGCAACATAAAATTGCCACAGATCAAATCGCGGAAGCGACGCGAAGGGTGGAAGATTTTTTTGTGGTCACCGCAGTGCCGACACTGTCCGAGGGATTTTTCGCCATGAACCACCATCGACGCAACGCGCCGCCACTTGAAGAAATCAGAGAAAACGATTGACATAGGTGTGGGGATTCGACGAAATATTAATGATCAACAGGCAAGCGGTCGACTGTCCATAGGAAGTTACGGTGATGCAGTTGAGTTGTAACAAAGCTACAAGGAAATGTAACGCAACCGTCGGTTGAGCCCGACGCTTCGCTCGCTAGTATTCGCGAATTATATGCAAGCAGTGGTATTCGAAAATCAATTGCCGTCCTCAGGCAACATCTTCGCGCGGTCGATCAAGCCCCAGGCGCGACGACGCACCCGAGTCGGCTTTACCTTGATCGAATTACTGGTGGTCATTGCCATCATCGCCATTCTGGCCGCGATGTTGTTGCCCGCTCTGAGCAAAGCGAAGGCGAAAGCGCAGCGAACCAACTGTATCAGCAATCTCAAACAGATGGGGGTTGGGATGTTGATGTACGGCGCGGATGATTCGCACGGTTATCTCTCTGGGACTTATGACGATAGCGACGATGATCTCACTTGGCTTTATCCAGAATACATCTCCTCGGGTCTGGCCAAATCGGTTTTCGTTTGCCCAGCCACGCAGAATTACATCAGCACGAACACCGTAAAGCATCCCCGGAACGGGCGGACCGTATTGGCCGACATGCTGGTTCAGGCGCAACACAAACGATCGCAAGCCGCGAACGGGACGGACATTCGCGGCACGAGCTATGAGATTTACGGGTTCATGAACAATCCGCCGAGTGTAACCACTCATTTTTACTATGGGACGAGAGTCACAACGGGGGGCATCAAGAAGTCGGAAACCACGATTCAGAATTACGCGCATAAACACACGGATTTCGGGTTGCAGGGCCAGCGGATTGGGCCCGACAAAATCTGGTTGATCTTTGACGGCGACCGCGATGGCCCCGGCGTGTCGAATAACAATTATCCAGATCCCTGCGACGACCATGGCGCCGACGGCGCGAACACCTTGTTTTGCGACGGCCACGTCCAGTGGACGAAAGGCGGAAAGAATTACATTCTGTCCTACGAAACCGCCCAGGATGAGGGCCGGTCGGGACTTTAAGCGGGACGATGGCATTATGGGCCAAGGAAGAATATTTTTCAGGCAGCCGGTGAGATCACAACTAACCAAGCGACCGACCGACCCCATAACTCACCGCGCGCCCAGCGTTTTCTGCATTGTGAGCCCTGCGCAGCCCACGGCGATGCGCATGCCTCCTAGTTCAGCGAGATTTACCGGGAGTCCAAATCAACGTTTGCCAGCACGAACTTGCTCCCGGTTTTCCTGCAGCAACACCAAACACAAAACCTAAATGGACCGTAAACTCGTATGAAAATAAGTATCAGATCACACTCCAGCCTCGCACTAGCGGCGCTCACGGCACTAGCGCTTAGCCCGCAGCTTCTGTTCGCGACAGTGCTACCGGCCAATTACGCGATGCCAGCCGGCACAGTTAACACCAACCAGCCCGGCTTCCGGGTTCGGCCCTACCAGGCAGGTACGATCGGCTCACTTTCGGCGGCCGAAAATCAACAGGCTGGGCTGTACGGCGCCAACCTCGCCGATTTGACCGGCGCCGATGTTAACGGCTATTACACGGTCACCACCGTAGTGAACTGGAGTGGGACTGGTGGCACCGTGGACACATTTCCACCCGGCGACCCGTTCCCGGGAATTCCGGGCAACGGCGCCGTCCCTACCGAGCAGTTTTCGGAGCAAGTTGTGACTTATGTCGAATTCCCCGCGGCTGGCTCTTATACTCTCGGGGTGAATAGCGATGATGGTTTTGGCGTGACGGCGTCCGTCCTTAATCCGAAAGACCTATCGTCAGCCATCAACTTGGGCCAGTTTGCCGGCACCCGAGGCTCCGGCGATACATTGTTCGTGGTGGACGTGGCTCAGGCCGGGATTTACCCGTTCCGACTGCTTTATTTTCAAGGCGGCGGCGGGTACAACCTCTCCTGGTTCAGCGTGATTACCAACAGTACGAGCACCAACCTTGTTTTGATTAATGATATTTCAACGCCGGGCGCTTTGAAAGCCTACGCGACCGCGACCGTTGCGCCTCCGTATCCAACTGCCTTTAATTTCAGCCCCGCTGGTTTCAGCTTTGTCATTCAAGATGATATCTCGGCTCTGGTGTCAAGTTCCTTGCACGTTCAGTTGAATGGAGCAAACGTCACGGTGGTGACAAGCAAGGTTGGCTCGGCCACGACGGTCACCTATTCGGCTCCTGCGCTCTTAGCCTCCCTAAGTAGCAATGTGGTTACGGCTCAGTTTTCCGACAATGCCACACCGAGTCATAATCTCTCAGCGCTTTATTCGTTCGTCGTGCCGACTTACACCGCATTGCCGCCGAGCGCAGCGCTCCCACCCTCAGCCGTGGATACTGCGCAACGCGGCTTGGCCGTTCGGGTGAGTCAAATCGATAGCGCCACCTACGGTACGCTCGCTGCGAACATTGCTCATGCCGAAGCCCAACTAGCAGGCGTGCTGATCGATCCTGCTTCCGGAACCCCGTATCCGGACACAGCCACTCCTGGGCCTCAGCCGGGCGGGAGTTATGTTATTACCAACCTCAACTTTTCGTTTGATCCCACGACAGAGCAAGGCGCGTTCACCACTGTGAATGGTTATGCGGATGCGCCGTTCCCAGGCATAGCCGGCGCGGATAACGCCAACATGGCGGGCGAGGTACTTTAGCTTCATTATGTAACAGTGCAACAAG
>JANXWY010000474.1 GCA_025350905.1 Verrucomicrobiota bacterium | reverse complement strand
ACCCCGCACGACGCCGAGGTTTTGAAGGCGCTGGAAAAAATCGCGGGCGTCAACGCCGGCGAATTCACCGAAAAGTTGTTCACATCGGGTTCGCTGCTCACGCTCAAGACCGCGCCGAAGGCGATCACGACCGATTGCAAGGAATACACCGAAGGCGGCGTGAGGTTCAGTGTGGCGCAGATCGAGGAGATTGGCTTCGACCAGTTTTGGAAGCGCAAGGCCGAACTGCTGGAGGCGCTGGAGATCTATCGCGAGCATCGGAAGTATTTCTTCTCGGTATTGCTGGTGACGGATGTGACCACGCAGAATTCCCTGCTGGTCGTGGCGGGCGACGACGCTTTCGTGCCGCAGATTGATTACCCAAAGCTCGAGCCCGGCATCTACGAACTGCGGGCCGTGGTTTCGCGCAAGAAGCAGCTCCTGCCCTATCTCACGCACTGTCTCCGTCAGTTTCGCGCGTAGGGGCCGGCGGGGACGCGCCCGAGTGCGGTTGGCCGCCAACGTGGTGGCATGTTTCGTGCAGTTTTAGACGCGGCTCGAGTGGGTTGGCGTTCGCCTAAGAACTCCACCTTCCAGTCGCCTCAATTATGATCATACAAATACAACGCGGTTGTGCGACGCGAGCATGCTGGCTGGTAGGAATCCTTCTGACGTGGTTGTCGCTGGCGCCCCTCGCCGCCACGGATATTGAACTGCCCCTGCTCAAAAGTGGGACAGATTATTTCACCAACGTCACAGTTTACGGGCAGACGGAAACGGATCTGTTCATCAAGCACTCCCGCGGGTTTGGGAATGTAAAAGTCACCAGTCTGGATGATCAAACGCTGCGTCAGCTCAAGCTGGGGGGCGGGACACCGGAAACTGAACCTGCGAGTGCCGTGGGGAGGACCAGCGCCGTCACGGTGGCAACCCTCAAGGCCAAACTGGCGGGGCTGCAATTGGAACGACCCTCCGATGCTGAGGTGCAGGAATTTATTTCGCGCTATCGCCCCAGTCCCAACGTGTTGACGGCGGTCTTGGCGGTCGCCGCAATCGGCTATTTGCTCTGGTGTGCCGCTCTAAAATTGATCTGCCTTAATGCGGGCAGCAAGCCGGGGCGGATGATTTGGTTGCCGGTGCTCCAAATGTTTCCGCTGTTGCGCGCCGCCAATATGTCCGCCTGGTGGTTTGTTGCCTTCCTGATTCCACTGTTTAACGTGGTGGCGCACATCGTCTGGTGCTTCAAAATTGCCAAGGCCTGCGGCAAGAGCACGCTCGTGGCCGTGCTGCTGATTTTGCCGGTGACGAATTTGCTGGCATTGCTTTACCTGGCGCTGTCCAAGGGCAACAGTCAACCGGCGGAAGAGACCGTACCGTTGCCACGTCACTCGCTGGTCTTGGGCGAAGCTTGAGTCACCGCGCCCGCTAAGCGGACAGAAAACCTAAAGCCCGGGCGGCGCAGACCAGGCCGTAAGCGACCAATCCACTTGCGGGAATCGTCAAAACCCACGCCCATAAAATGCGCTCGACCACGTTGAGTTTGAGCGCATTGAAGCCTTTCGCGCAACCGACCCCCATAATGGAAGTAGTGATGGCATGCGTCGTCGAAACGGGCATGCCGAAATGGGCGGCGGCGAGCAAGACCGTCGCGCCCGTGGCCTCCGCGGCAAAGCCGTTCACGGGATGGAGCCTGACCATCTTGTGCCCGAGCGTGCGGATGATGCGCCAGCCCCCCGCCGCCGTGCCCGCCGCCATGGTCAGAGCGCAAGTGACCTTGATCCAGACAGCAATTTCCAAAGGTTTGCCAATGGTCGGCTCGGGGGTGTGGAGGAAGGCGAGCCAGGCCGGCAAGTCCTGGAAAACACCCGCGGTGGTCGCGGCCACGAGCGCCAGCGCGATGATGCCCATGGTTTTTTGGGCGTCGTTGGTGCCGTGACTAAAACCCATGTAAGCGGCGCTGAACAACTGCAGTTTGCCGAACACGCGATTCACTTTGGCGGGCCGCCAGTTCCGCAGGAGGAAAAAAAGCAGGCCCATAAAGCAAAAACCAACAATAAAGCCCACCAACGGCGAAGTAACCATCGGCAGGATGACTTTCCAGAGGATGCCCTTTCCTTCCCACCAGTGATCTTTGCCGGGAATGGACCAGATGATGACATCCCATTTGTTATGGGCCGCCGCGAGACACGCCCCACAGAGTCCGCCCACGAGCGAGTGCGACGAGCTGGATGGCAAGCCGACCCACCAAGTGGCCAGATTCCAGACAATGGCGCCGAGCAACGCACAGACCAGAATTTCCGAGGTGACGATTTTCGCATCGACCAGACCGGACGCGATAGTCTTGGCGACGGCGGTACCCCACAGGGCGCCAAGCAGGTTCGTGGCCGCCGCCATGGCGATTGCTTGGCGCGGCGTCAGGACTTTCGTGGAAACCACCGTGGCAATGGAATTTGCCGTGTCGTGAAAGCCGTTGATGTATTCAAAAACCAGCGCCACCAGGACGACGGTGAAAATGAGAGTCATCGCGCGGGCGGTTCAGGAGTTTTTCAGCACGATGTTCATGACCACGTTGCCGACATCCCGGCAACGGTCCACGACTTTTTCGATCAACTCGTAAAGATCCCGGATGACGATGGCGCGCAGTGCATCGAACTTGCCGCTGTATAGTTCGCGCAGCAATTCATTCATGAGCTTGTCGGCTTCACCTTCGACATACTGAAGTTTGTCATTCAATTCTTTGACTTGCTCCAAGTCGTCCAACTGGCGGAGATGCCGGACCATGGTCAGCACGACGTCCGTGGCTTTGGTCATCATTTCCGCCTGGCGGGTGAACTCCGCACCTTCCAAATGGGGCGTAGCGAGGATAAAACGTTCGGCCAGTTTCTCGGCGGTTTTCGGAATCTTGTAAATCGTCCGGGAGAGCGCTTCAATGTCTTCCCGCTCCAAACCGGTGACGAACGTCTTCACCAATTCGCCACTGATCTGATCCGAGATTTTCTTCTCCTTGCGGCGGGCGAGCACGAGGTCATCCAGTTTGTGGGTGTCCCGCGGCGATTTGATCAATTCATTGGTGAGGCGGACGCTTTCGTGGGCTTCCTGCGCGGCCGCTTCCAGAAGATCAAAAAACTTGTCACCTTTGCCAAAGAGTTGTTGGAGTGAAAACATTGCAGCGACATTAGTTGCCAAACTGCCAGCCGAAGTCCATCAAAAACCGGTACGCATTGCCGGTTACGTTGCCGGTTGCGGTGCGGCTCACGGGTGACGCTGTCGAGGGTTCGCGAGCCATCCGCCTTTGGGGCGAAACCAGGTGGGAACTGGCTGGCATTCCGGGCTGATGGGTCCAAACTCCATGGTCAAAGACTTCAATTCCTGAAACTTTTCCGCGAGGCTGACGGATGCCTGGGTGCGCTGGGCTTCGGCCAGCCGGTAATCCGCGCGTGGGGTGAATTTATGATGACGAATAATTTATCTCGATTCGTTTCCGACGAAGTCCCCAGTATATCAGAAGCTAGTTGGCCGTCTGTCACAGTCGTCGAGAGATTTCCAGCCCGCATGGAAATGGATTCGTGGACTCGTCCGCCACGCGTCCTTCTTCGGTGTGGCTTGAGGGTTCGAAAGTGCTGGTATTTTCCAAGTGTTAGTTGTTGATACAGGGTGGGGGTGCTGGTTAATTTGGTTAGCGGCCCCCGGTGCGATACAAACCCTTATGCATATGCGATCAAAGCCCATCCTGGGTTGGCGCCTGAGCGAAAATGAATCGTGCCGGCGGGCATGTTTTGCATTGGTGGGGTTTCGCTCTCAGCGCCGCAGAATTGGTTTCCCTTCCGCCACTCGATGGGCCTCCCGCAAGGCGCTGCCAGGGCCGCAATGCCTGAACTGGAATCACAGGCATCCCACAGGAACCGCATGAAAACCGCTGAAAATAAGGCTTTTTTGACACTCCGAAAGCTATGGGACGGAGTATGCCTGTTAAAACGCCAGCCATTTTTCAAATCGCCAATGAATTCACTGGTTTTGAGCATGTTTCCTATGGGACGGCACTGAACTGGAATAAAACCCGTTTTGTAATCCCCCGTTGAATCGCCATGGCGTCCTGCGCTAAAGATCTGGAAGAGATTGCGGCGTGGCGCGATCGGCTTCATGATACCAATTGGTCCCTGATCTACCAAGCCCGGGGCAGTGATGGCTCGGTTGCGACCCACTCGGCAATCAGTAACCTGTGTGCCGAGTATTGGTCGCCGACGTATTATTACGTGCGGTTTAAGGGGTACAAGGTGGAAGACGCCGAAGACCTGACCCAGGAATTCTTCTCCCGGCTACTGGAAAGGAAATGGCTCCAGCACGTCGATCAAACCCAGGGCAAGTTCCGCAGCTTCTGGATGGTGCTCGTGAAGCGATTCCTGGCCGATTCGTGGGATCAAAGTCGTCGGCAAAAGCGTGGTGGTGGCTACGATCTGATCTCGCTTGAAGATTTAAGTCCCGCAGCGTTCCAGCGGTGCGAACCAGTTGATGAACTTACCCCCTCACGAATCAATGAACGGGCGTGGGCTCTCGCCTTGTTTGACCGCGCCCGACTCCGGATGGACGATGAGCTTCAGGCACGAGGCCACAGCGCCGAAGGTCGCGAGTTGCTCCGGCGCGTGTGGGCCGATCACAGTCCATCGTATGCGGAAGCGGCAGTGCGGCTGCAAATCAGCGAAGGCAATCTGCGCGTCATCGTGCATCGGCTGCGCAAGCGGTTCTATGCAATTGTGCGTGAGGACGTGACGCGGGCGACAGCCGAACCGCGCCTGGTTGCGGACGAATTGAAACAGCTCTACACCATCCTCTGCGAAACGGTTTAGGTTTCAATTGCGCTCCCTCCTGCCGCTGCGCGTCATCCGGGCTACAGCGTGCACCCCGGCGACCAACCCAAAGCACCGTCCACTGAACTGGCAGAGCCAATTCCAGCCAGGACCGATTGCCGCATTCGCCATCAAACTCCGCTGCCACGCCGATCACGCTTGGTGCAAGCATGTTGTGATTCTGGCCCCCTTTTTTCGACGTTTACCGGCCTGCCGTTGCGGTGGCTTGATGAAAAACAGTTGAAGATTTTCTGTAACAATTCCCAAATTTTACCTAATTAAATAGTAGAGACTCCATTTAAATATGAGCTTTCCCTGAGAGCGTGGACCGGGGGAACGGTGTCCAGCGGATGTCGATGGTATTCAGTCCGAGTGAGGCCTCGGCATTTCCGGGTTGGGCAAGCAGATTTCAAATAGATTCGGGCTGGAGCAAAATCTCGCGGGCCGGGAGCGGCACTGGCCGGGAGGCTCCCGCAGCGAAACCGGCGAGAGCTGAGCTGGGCTGGGCAAAAATGGCTTCAGATTCTGGGTAAGGGTTTGGGATTGCTTACGGGGGAAGAAGCAGCGTGCTGGGTGTGCCCCGATCAACCGGTGAAGGGCCGTCCGGCCTGGTTGGGGGGCAGAAACGACCACGCACCGTGGGCGGGCGGCGTTGAACGATTGGGAACATTTTGAAATGGTGGATCATGGGAAAGGGAAACAATGAGTCGGAACCCGTCAAAAGCCCCCGCTCGGTCCGGGGCGGTGGCAAGGCCCAAGGTTGGGGTGGCCAAGCCCGTGCGCGTGGCGCTGCTGGATGGCGATGTGGCCCTACACGCAATGTTTCGCGACCATCTGGTCGTCTACGAACCGGACTGGCAGTTGGCTGCCCACACCCACGGCGAGCCAGCGTGGCAGAGACTGCGGGCAGTTCCACCGCAATTGGTATTACTGGCGCAAACCTTGCCCGACGGCTGCGGAATTGAGTGGCTGCGCCGCTGCAAACGCCAGTTGCCCGAGTTGCCCGTGGTAATCCTCACCACCCAGGGAGGTGGGAAAAGACTTTTGGACGCCTTGCGGGCGGGTGCGAATGGATATTGGGTGAAATGCGGCGACGCGTCCGACTTGGTGAAACAGTTGCGCAAAGTTTTGGCGGGCCGGATCGTTTTGTGCGCGGTAGCCGAGCACTTGTTGCCCCTGGCCTTTGCCGGACTGCGGCAGACGGGGGTGGCTCAGTGGGGCCTGTCCTCGCGCGAGGGGGAAATCCTGTCCGCCCTGGACCGACAGCTCACTAACAAGGAAATTGCCCGTGCTTTAGGATTGGCTTCGGCCACCGTGCATGCGCACTTGGACCGCATCTTCAAGAAGCTGGACGTGCATGACCGCCATGCGGCTAAAATGAAATATTCCCAACACCTCTTGGGGGGCTAGTGAATGCTTCAACCGGATTAACCGGATTAGACCATTTTTAGACCATCGGGAGGATTGCGGTCGAGTTGGGCGCCGTGGTTCAATTGGCGCGAAGCCACACTGGTAAACCAAAATACAAATGAACCAACTAAACAAATCCTTGAATGGCGAACCGATGGTTTTAACATTGAGGGAAGCTGGCAATTCCACAGGAGGAAATGGTCTGGCAAAACGAAACGACAGGCATTTCTTGCCCCAATTTTGGATCGCCGCTCTCGTAGTCGTCTCCGCGATTTTGGCGGTTGAATTTGTCTCTGGAAATAATACTTCCGCAGCCGAAAACACGAACACCTTTACACAGAGCCGATTTTACCAATTCTTGACTGACCCCAATCCATCAGTTCGTAAAGTAATATTTCTGAAAGAGATGTTTTCTTCCAACATACCAGAAAGAGCTCGCAAACAAATTTTTTCTCTGAGTAAAACAGAGGATGATTACATGCTGAGTGGTTTGGCGGGTACAAACGATAGTACAGTTCAATACTCCTCTGGAATGTACAAGGGACGTGCGTGGCTGTTTACGGCGGGTAGCATCTTAACAGTCTCAGACCCTGCCATTAATTCTAATTTTACTCCGGCCTCGGTGCAAGAGTCGGCAATGCGTATGAATGTAAACTGTTTGATTAATTTGGGGATCACAGAATTTCTTCACGGCAGCTTGGAATGGGATGCAAAGAATTCTCATTTCGTAGGAAAGTCTACTTCTAACGGCGACATAGTACTTAGATTTGAACTTTCCAATCAATTGCCGAAGCGTGCCATTATTTTGAACGGCGATGGCATTACATTGGCGTATGTTGACTACGAATATTCAAGTGCGCTATTCAACGGTGAACTGCCGTTTCGTTTCTCCAGGCATATTGGATCTCCAGAACACGAGTTGATGCATGCCTATAAAGTTGAAGTATTGGAAGCAGACTTTGGAAGTAATAGGGCGGTTGAGAATGATCTTAGTCCGGAAAGTGTACTCCACCCGAAGTTGACGGTCTTCTATTCTAATGGAATCCTGTTCGAGATTGAAGCTTCTTCCGGAAAGGTGAAAAAATCACTCACAGCTGCCGAGTATCAAGCGTCCATGGCTGTCCGAGCAGGACCTGGGAAGTCATTTTCTGGACGCGCTTTCGTGTTTACGGCTATGTCGTTGGGATTAGTAGCGCTCGCAATTTTCCTGTTCCGAACAAACAAACAAAAAAACAACAAATAAAAAACATATGATAACAACAAAACTAATGTTAAAAAAATTGACGATGGTTGTTCTTTCCTTGCTTGGAATCGCGACGTTCGTGGTGCGGGTAAATGCTGCATGCGATTACGGCACAGCGTTAGTTACTTGTCACGATCCAACAGTTGAGTCTTGGGTAGGTTGTTGTCCGGGTGCTGGGACGTGTGCAGGCAATCCTTTCTCGGCTCCAACTCCGTATAGCATCTCGACAAGCATAGGCAGGATATCAACGTGTGCAATAACAGGATCTCATAAGTATATTCGAGCTAGCGCAGGGTTCCCAGGGCAGTGCGGTTACACCATAACGCACGTCGACTGTACAGGGAGTTGGACTGAGAACGTAACAAGCACTTTTACTATTTATGCCTGTGAGGGCCTTTGTGGGTCATAGGACTTATCAAAATTTGTTCAAGTTTGTGGCTCGCCGCTTTGTCTTTGTTTTCCGCCACGACTGGATATTAAAACATGACGTCAACTATGGCCGTCAACATTCAAGGGCAAATTACCGCCCTATCAGCGAAGTTGCTCACGCTTGGCGCTGGGGCAATTCTCGCGATCACCGGAATCGCCAAGGTGTGGAGTGGGTTGGGTAATTCGAAGTTCCTGGCGGTAGTTGATCCCATCGTAGGCATAACGTTTGGACACATGATGCTGGCGGTGGGCCTGGCGGAAATCGTTATCGCGCTCGTCTGTTTTTCCAGCAAACGACAAACACTGGCACTCGGGTTGGTGGCTTGGATGAGCACCAACTTTGTGGTCTATCGCCTCGGCCTCTGGTGGATGGATTGGCATCGCCCGTGTAATTGTCTCGGCAACCTCACGGACGCCCTCCACCTCTCGCCGCAAACTGCGGACAACATCATGAAAGTCGTACTCGCCTACCTGCTCATCGGCAGTTACGGGTTGTTGCTTTGGCGGTGGAGAATGAACCACAGGCCGAAAATGCCTGATGTGGTGCGAGCCGCAATGTAGTGGTGAGACGCATGGCCTAAGAACGTTCTGGAAAGGCCGTTGATTTGCTTTTGCCGGCACCATGCTCAGGATTCGGCATCCGGAAGAAATGGGATTCCAAAATGACAAGTGCCCGTAATCCGAAGCAAGGCTTCAGTTCGCCGGCTGCGCTGGAGCGGAATAGCCGAAGCACTGCTCTCGGTTGGTCACCTTCACTCCCTCTATTCCAACACCGGTTGAACGGGCATCAATATTCCGTACTGACCGCTTTGTGGCAGAAGTGCATTCCTTCGACACCATTGACTCTTGAGCTCTGTGTTGTCCGGATTCTGGCCGTTTTTTTGACTTTGATGAATGCGATGGGGGCGCAACCTAGCGATGCATTTAAGGAATACCTGTCATCTGAGCCATGCATTTCAAAAATCAGATTTTCTGAGATTGCGTGTGATAATGCCACTGTTGCTAAAGAGTACGTCGGGGCAGTTTGCGGTCAGAATTTTTTCCTCCGACAATTGCAGGCGGGCGATAATCCGAAGTTTCCGATTTCCTTAACGAATAGGAATCGATCATCATTTTTTGTGGGACGATCTAAATCCATGCGTTGGCAAATCGCGGACTATGAAGTGACGCGCTCATACGATCCAAATGAACGAAAACCCGATGCGTACACTGTGGGAAGTGACCATTTAAGGTTGGTGTTTAATGATCTCTTGGGGATGGGTGCGCAGCACTTGGAGGTGGGGAGCGCGAAATGGGAAAGGAATACATATTATGCTCTACCTTTTGCAACTTATAGGCAGTTTGCCACCACCGAAGAGAGCCTGAAGCGCCTGTTTAGAGGAGAAGTAACTATTACCGATGGAAACGTAACCGGGATGGCTTTGCCGGCTTCTGGAAAATTTAAGTACAGTTATGATGCCTTGAAAAAGCTACCGGTTGGCATCCCGTCGGAAATCATCTGGTCCGATAAGATTGGGGGTTGTTTAAAAAAAATCAGTATCGCCGAGTTTCAATTCGGAACAACGGCTGACGACTTGAGTCATATGTTTGAGCCGGATTTTCACATCGTGTCGGAAGCGGCGATTCCAAGTGTTTTATCAAACAGTATTTTCGTTTCCAGGGCCAAACCTGGCAAGGCAACTTTGAACAAGATTTGGCTCGACCACCAAGTTTATGTCACTCCGAAACGTTCCAGACTATTTGCAACACAGCGTTACATAATATTTGGATTCATGGGCGCATCGGTTGTCATGCTCGTGCTATTGGTATTCAAGAAACGCGCCAAATAAAGTCACATTTTATTATTATTGAAGTCTATTAAGCACCTATGTGTGTAGGTGCTGCGGAAAAAAGCAAATAATAAAAACAAAAAATGAAAAACCACAACCCACGCCACTGCATGTTTCTCGCTGCACTTATTATACTCACGCCGAATACGCGCTTGTCAGCGCAGTGTTTCGGGTACGAAAATGTGAATTGTCATCCGCCAACGACTTATGTCATGTCGTTATCTTGTGTTTTATTTGGCCCCACTTGTTGTCCACCTCCTCTTGCGCCCGTAGCTTGTCCAGTTACATGGCCTGCATTGCTGTGCAGCACCACGCCGGGAGGATCTAGCGGACTCAAGTGTAATAGTCGTGGTGCCCTCGCATATTGCACTGCTGACTCTATCCCAAATGCGTGTACTTGGACCATTAACGAATGGAAATGTCCGTTTCCGTTTGGCTGCCTTCCCGTAGCATACTCATACCCTGGCACCGGCCCACTGCCCACAGTTATTGCTGGAGGAGCGTGTGGCGGTTGAGAGTGAAAGGACCAGCCCCGAGTAACTACACAAACTTGAAATGATGCGAGAAACAGCATCGTCGCTACAACGGAGGCGAGGATTCACACTCGTCGAACTGCTGGTCGTCATCGTGATCATTGGCATTCTTGCAGCAATGCTTTTGCCCACGTTGTCCAAGACCAAAGGCCGGGTCCATGGCACCCTGTGCATCAATAACCTGCGCCAGCTTTCCCTCGCCTGGCGCAATTATGCCGATGATTTCGCCGGTGCGCTGCCCCCGAATCCCGACGACGGCAAAATCAAGGAGAATTCCCATTGGTGCTCGGGGCAAGCCGGGAAAGGCGGGCAACACGAGTTCAACACCGACATCCTGAAGGATCCCAGCCTGAATATGTTGATTGGTTACCTTGCCAAGAACATCCAGGTCTTCCATTGCCCGAGTGATCGGAGAGTGGGAAAATCACAGAACCCTTCGGATGCAGCCTTGGGGGTTGCCCCCATGATCCCGGCCGCGCGTTCCGTGTCGATGAACCAGGCGATTGGCACCGACCCCACCGCCGGGGGCGGACGATCCCCCGTAAACGCGCCCTGGCTGGATGGCGATTACAAAAACACGCGGGAAGGTCCCTTCCGAAGCTACGGCCGGAGCAGCGACTTTACCGACCCGGGCCCCGCGAATACCTGGCTGCTGATGGATGAATCGGATTTCAATCTCAACGACGCGGCGTTTGCCGTCACGATGGTCGGCGCTTTCTGGCTCGATTTTCCCGGCATCTATCACAACACCTCCTCGGGCATCGTCTTCGTCGATGGCCACTCCGAATATCACAAGTGGCAAACGCCTCATGTGCCCAGCCCCAAGCAGAGCGAGGACAAGAACCCCGACTGGGTCTGGTTGCGCGATCGAACTTCCGCGCGCCGGTGACCAACCGCAGCGAGCTGAGGACGTAACCGGAATGAACATCCAAGCTCTAATGAAACCTTGGATTTCTTGTGGGCTATGTGCGTTACTGTGCGTTTCCTGCTCCCCACGGCTGACGACGCTCCAGGAGAAAAAGCTGGCGGAGATTTGTTCCGCCGACGACTCCTTCACCTGGTTGAGCCCAAACGATCGCGCGGGGTACTACATGTTCAGCGCGGATCACACCAACGAGCTTCGCTATTTCGATGAATCCCGCGATCAAGAGGTGACCATTCCCCTCCCGGCACCGTTGGGCAATACGATTGCCTGGTCGCCGTCGCAGAGGTATTTGGCGGTTCAGGTGAGGGAATCCACGTTCCATGATTACCCGGGAGCGAAAGCGGCGCGCAAAACGTGGGTGATGGTTTATGACGCGGTGCGCAAATCGGTTCGGCGGGTATCAACAGGGGACTTGGTCATCGAATCGGATGCGATCTGGATCAACGATAGTCAGCTGGTTTATCTTAGCCGCTCTTTGGAGGAGCCGGGAACGGTTGCGGCACGTTGGGCGTTCGATCCCGAAGGCGGGAGCTTGCAACGTTGTGAGAGTGTACCCGGATTTCGAAAGCTGCCGGAACTGCTAGATCCAGCGAATACCATCGTGCGGCTAATGGATAATACCGTCCTGGTGGTCCGAGAGGATCAGGTTTCCACCTTGGACATCGTAGAACCCAAGTTGACCCGTTGGGCAGATTGGCTGCGGGGTAAGGCCGACGGTTTGGAGTGGATCCGGCCCGACTCCGCCGGCCGGGAAGTGCTGTTTTGCGCGCGATCGGCGGACTCAACCAACCGGAATGTTTTCCGAGTGTCCATGGAAAGTGGATCGCTCCAGCGGCTCACGGATGAGCACAGCTACAACGGCAAGTGGATCGAAGGCGGGCGAGGATTTGCGTACGTTGGCAATACCAACAATTGTTTTTACCTCGCGGTACGACCGGCGGCAACGAATGCGGCCACGAACCTGTTTACTTCCGGCTGGGTTCGCAGCTATTGGCCGAATCCCGCGGGAACCGCCATTTACGCCGAGGCGTCCCTAGACGCCGGTCCCTGCGGATTGTGGAAGTATGAGTTGGCCACCCAACAACTCCGCCAACTCCGTCCCGGTAACAAGCTGCCCCTCACACATGCGCGGGTGGTCGTACCGCAGATGAAACGCTATCGTTCGTTCGATGGGCTTGAGATTCCCACTTATTTTTTCTCGGCGACGAATGGGGTGAACCCGCGAACGGCCCCGACGGTGATTGCCATTCCCCCGCCCACGGACCAATGCAATCGGTACTATCAGCCGCGTCCGCAATTTTTGCCCAACCTCGGGTTTAATTATGTGGGGATCAATTACCGGGGCTGCGATGGTTACGGCCTGACCTACTCGGCCCTGTACGATGAGGACAAGGCCGCCCGGGATATTCTGACAATCGTTCACTCAATGCTCGACGCTGGGGAGATCCCGAAGAACTCGTTGTTTCTGGTTTGTCAGAGCGGCGGCGGCGGCGTATTCCGCCGAGTCCTCGAATTGGAGCCGGATCTTTGGAAGGGCGGCGTTGCCGCCAAGGCGTCAATGGGAGGTTTACCACAACTCGACGAGCGCCAGTCAAAACCGCCGATATTGTTTGTGATCGGTGATAGCGACCCCATTCTGGCCTCCGTTCAGAGGGACATAGAGAAGTGCCGCGAAATTGGCTGGCCCTATGAGTTTTATCTGATCAAGGATTTCACCCACCTGAACATCGATCCCTTCGGCCAACGAAACCAAGAGAGGCGAATTGTGTCAGCGGCGAAATGAAAGTGGTGGAGAACAAGCGGTTTGAAATTCCGTTTTCTTCCGGGGCATTTTCTTCGACCACTTCACACTGAAAGGTCTTCTTCCTTCTTCTGACTTCGTTTTCTTGGCGGTCTTCTTTTCCGTT
>JANXWY010000467.1 GCA_025350905.1 Verrucomicrobiota bacterium | reverse complement strand
TTCATCCGGGACGCGGCGAAGCATAGACGGCAACGGTCCTGCGAGCAAAAGGAAGTTACCGTCTGAGTTTTGCGTCGTCACCCGTGCCAGCCCGCGCTAACCTGCACCCGTGATGTCCGCCAAGCCATGGAAGTCCGAGGCGATCCTGCGCCTGGGATTAAGCCTGTTCCTCGGCCAGTTCCTCGGTGCGCTGGGGCTGGCAGTAGCGAGCTATTGGGGCAGTCAACGACAGCTCAACGTGTTGAGTTTCTTCGCGTTGACAGCAACCAGTGCGGCAGCCTGCTTCGCGGCGCTGTTCACAGTTCGCAAGCCCTGGGAGTTGGAAGGATTCGCCCGCCAGTTCTTGTACCTCATCTTTTTTGTGTACCTCGGCCTGACTTTCGGCGCCTTCGTCCAACATTACGCCGGCCGGACATCGGGCGAAACCGGCGCGCTGCGGGCGGTGGTGAGCGCGTTGAGTTTTCAGGGGCTGGGATTGCTGTTCATCCGGCGCTTTCTGCGCGAACACGGGAGCACTTGGGGTGAAGGGTTCGGTTTCAGGAGGGGACGCAAGTTCGCCTTCCTCTATGGCGCGCTGGCGGCGTGTTTGTTTCTACCCATCAGCCAGCTCTTGCAGGTGGCGAGCGTCGCACTCATGGCGCGCCTGCACGTCACCGTCGGCGTCCAGGCACCGGTACAGGCGTTGCAAAATTCTTCGACCTGGCTCGACTTCATCGCCCTTGGCGTCGTGACCATCGCCCTCGCGCCGCTGGCCGAGGAGATTCTTTTTCGTGGCATTCTGTATCCCGCGATCAAGCAGGCGGGCTTCCCGCGTGCGGCGCTTTGGGGCACTTCTCTCCTTTTCGCCGCAATCCACCTGAACCTGGCGATCTTTTTTCCGCTGTTGGTGATGGCCTTGATGCTGACGTGGCTTTATGAAAAAACTGACAACCTGCTCGCGCCCATCGCGGCCCACTCGCTTTTCAACGTGCTGAACTTTGCGAGATTCCTGCTGGAGTCGCGCCCGGGCCATTGAGGTGCGCATGAATGAATTCGAACTCATCGCCCGCCTGACCCGCGCGCTGCCGACGAATGAATCCGTGGTGGTCGGCGCCGGCGATGATTGCGCAGTGCTCGACGTCGGTGCGGGCGACCGGCGGCTGCTCTTCAAGACCGACGCCGTGGTTGAGGGCATTCATTTCACGAGCGAAACGCCGCCGGAAAAAATCGGGCACAAAGCGCTGGCGCGCTGCCTGAGCGACATCGCCGCCATGGCTGGGACACCGACGGCAGCCCTCATCACGATTGGCCTGCCCAAAAATTTTGACCCGAAATTCGTGGCGAGAATCTATGCGGGACTGAACGAGCTGGCGGAGCGGCAGGGCGTGGCGGTGGTCGGTGGCGAGACGACCACGAATCCTGAGCGCATCCTGATTTCGATTGCGCTGGTCGGCTTTGTTCCGCGCGGCAGAGTGTTGCTCCGCTCCGGGGCAAAAGTCGGGGATGCAATTTTTGTCACCGGCGAACTCGGCGGTTCACTGGCCGGCAAGCATCTCGAATTCGAGCCGCGCCTGTCGGAGGCTCGCTGGCTCGCGGAAAATTTCGCCATCCACGCGCTGATGGACCTCAGCGACGGACTGGCCGGAGACCTGTGCCACCTACTGAAAGCCAGCGGCGTGGGCGCGGAGTTGCTCAAGACCGCCATCCCGATCAGTCGCGCGGCCAGGCTGGCCGCGAAATCCGGTGATGCCGCGAAACCCGCGCTCGTGGCGGCGCTGACCGACGGCGAGGATTTCGAGTTGTTGTTCACGGTTGCGAGCAAGGACGCGGTGCCTTTGCTCGACAAGTGGAAGCAGAATTTCCCCAAACTCAAACTCAGTTGCATCGGGAAGATTATCGCGGGTGAAGGCGTCCGGCTGCGCGACAAGACCGGCGTGCAAACTCTGGCAGTTCATGGCTACGTTCATTTCTCATAGCCCGGCGGAAACCGAATCGCTCGGGGAGGAATGGGGGCGCGCGGCTCAGCGCGGCCTGGTCGTGGCGCTCACCGGCGACCTCGGTGCGGGCAAGACG
>JANXWY010000434.1 GCA_025350905.1 Verrucomicrobiota bacterium | reverse complement strand
CAAACATTGTCCAGACCTATCACCTGGGCGAAGCGAACGGCGTCTATTTCATCTGCATGGAGTTGATTCGCGGCGTGAACCTCGAACAGTTCGCCCAGCAATTGACCGACAAACGCCGCATCCTCCCCCGCGAACTGGCCGTGTTCATCACCAGCCGCATCGCCCGCGGACTGGCCTACGCGCATGCCAAATGCGACAAGGATGGCCGCCCGCTGGGAATCGTGCATCGCGATGTTAGCTTCAAGAACATCATGATCGCCTTCGAGGGCGACGTGAAACTGACCGACTTCGGCATTGCCAAGGCCAAGGGATTTCTGACGGATCAGGAAGGTGAAATTGTCGCAGGCAAAGCCGACTATATGAGCCCCGAGCAGGCGAATTTCAAAATCACCGACAAGCGCTCGGACATATTTTCGGCCGGGGTCGTGCTGGGACATCTGCTGTTGGGACGCAATGTTTTCAAAGGACCCACCGCTGACGAATCCCGCCAGCGGATCATGAACATGCCCGTCCCGGATTTCCGGACACTGGACGAACGCATTGATGAACCGCTCAATGAAATCCTCCAACGCTGCCTCACTCGCGACCTCGCCCAACGCTACGCGACCGCTGATGAATTGATGACCGCATTGGAGTACTACATTTACAAAGGCGGTTACGGCCCAACCAATGAGACGATCGGCAAGTTCATCCGCGAATTATTCGGCCAGGCCATCCCACCTGCCATCGCCGTCGCCCTTCCGCATGGCGGAACGGAATTGATTGAACATACAGCCCGCGTTGGCACCAAAGCTTAGACCATGAAGCGTTCTTCGTCCGGCCAGGTCGTGAAGCTCGGCCTCCTGCAAACGCACGCGTCCGCTGATCCGAAATCAAATCTCATACGCAACCTCGCCCTCGCGGAAAGCGCCGCCCGGCGCGGTGCGAAAGTCATTTGCACTCAAGAGTTGTTCGCCTCGCAGTATTTTTGCCAGAGCGAAGACCACGAGAATTTCAAACTGGCGGAAACCATTCCCGGCCCAAGCACGCAAGCGTTTCAAAAGCTGGCCCGAAAACACAAGGTGGTCATCATCGCCTCGCTTTTCGAGAAACGCGCCGCCGGCGTTTACCACAACACCGCCGCGATCATTGACGCGGACGGCTCGCTGCTCGGCACGTACCGGAAGATGCACATCCCGGACGATCCGCTTTACTACGAGAAGTTTTATTTCACGCCCGGCGACCTCGGATTCCGCACGTGGCAGACCCGATATGGTAAGATCGGCGTTTTGATCTGCTGGGACCAGTGGTATCCCGAGGCCGCGCGCCTCACGGCGATGCAAGGAGCGCAAATTCTTTTCTACCCGACCGCCATCGGATGGCATCCGAGCGAGAAGAAATCGAATGGCGCCAAACAGCACGACGCCTGGGAACTGATCCAACGCAGCCATGCCGTTGCCAACGGCTGCTTCGTTGCCGTGGCAAATCGCATCGGCCACGAACGCCCGGTCGGCGGTGACGGCATCGAGTTCTGGGGCCAAAGCTTTGTGGCCGGCACGTCGGGCGAATTGCTCGCGAAAGCGGGCTCAGCGAAGGAAGAGATTCTAGTCGTGCCCGTGGACCTCAAAGAAGTGGACACCACGCGCACCCACTGGCCTTTCCTGCGCGACCGGCGGATTGATGCTTATGGCGGATTGACGAAGCGGCTCATCGACTGAAATTTTCATCTTTGTTCCGTTGTTTCTTCGTTGTTAATTCCCATCTGTGAATTGGCCCCCCAACCGGACTTATCGCGGTCGCCTGGCTCCCTCCCCCACGGGCTACCTGCACCTCGGCCACGCACGAACTTTCTGGATCGCGCAACAGCGGGCACGCCAACACGGAGGTACTTTGGTGCTCCGCAATGAAGACTTGGACGCCAAACGATTCAAACTGGAATTCGTCGGGGCGATGCTTGAGGACTTGCGCTGGTGTGGTTTCGCGTGGGCGGAAGGCCCGGATTGCGGCGGACCATTCGGTCCCTACAACCAGAGCGAGCGAATGAATTCCTACCGTTTTGCTTTGGAGAAGCTGCGCGACGGCGGCTTCATCTACCCTTGCACCTGTTCGCGAAAAGACATCGCCACCGCCGCCCGGGCACCCCATGCGGAAGACGATGACGAGCCGATCTATCCCGGAACCTGCCGTTCGATCGATCCCGCGGATGCTTTACGTCGCCGCGCGGCGGGAACCGCGTGTGCGATTCGCTTGCATATTCCTGAGCGCCCCATTCGCTTTCACGACATTGTCCACGGCCA
>JANXWY010000425.1 GCA_025350905.1 Verrucomicrobiota bacterium | reverse complement strand
TTCCGACCAGGCACACGATCAGGTTCGTGCCATCGAAAGACTCATAGCTTAGCCGCCCTTGTTCGCCTTCAAATCATAGAAGACCGGCACCTTCGGTCCCAAGGTACCATCCTTTTTCTGCGGATAGTACTCGTATTCAATTTTTGTGAAATTGAAGCTGATTTGATCAATCGGAACGACATCGCCAGCGCTGCCGCCGGTTTGATAGGAAGAGATCAGCAAATCGGTGAACTTATATTTGAGGTACTCTTGCGCCTCCTTGCCAGCTTTGCGACAGGTCAGCAGTGACTCCGGAATGTGGGTGCCTTGAGCACAGGCCAGAAGCAATTTCGGGCTGGCCTTATTCACGCGCATCGTGAAGTGGAAGTCCTGCATGGAAACTTTGCCCGCTCCGCCCCCGCTACCCCCGGCGTGCGAACCGGCGTTCGATTCACCCCAAGACCATGATTCAAGCTCAATTTCCCCCTTGTGCTTGCTGTCCTCGGACTCACCTTCAATGTCCTTAATTTTCAGGAAGTAATCAACATTTGCCATAATATTCCTTAGGTATTGTATGATTGGAATCCTGTGCCCAGATCCCCAGGTTTCAGTTGTTTGTTTCAACCTCCGAACGGCACTGGATCGGGGTTGATGCCCGCATACTGCTTAACCGCCGCCCTTCGCCGAAGGCAGCTTCGACACCAATCGCAACGACACCGTCAGGCCTTCGAGTTGGTAATGGGGCCGCAGAAAAAATTTGGATGAATAATAACCCGGATTTCCGGGGACTTCCTTGACTTCCACCTGGGCGGACGCCAAAGGATACTTCGCCTTCATAAGCTCATCCGCCTTTGAGTCACAGGTATATTGGCTGATCCATTTGTTCAACCACATCTCCATGTCTTCGCGTTCCTTGAACGAGCCAATTTTGTCCCGCACCATGCATTTGAGATAATGCGCGAAACGGCAGGTCGCAAACAAATAGGGCAGCCGCGCCGCGAGATTTGCGTTCGCACTCGCATCGGGATCATCATAAACTGCGGGCTTTTGCAGGGATTGCGCTCCCATAAACACGGCATAGTCCGTGTTTTTATAGTGCGACAACGGCATGAATCCGTTCTTCGCCAGTTCGGCCTCGCGTCGATCAGTAATCGCAATTTCGGTCGGACACTTCATATCCACCCCGCCGTCGTCGGTAGGAAATGAATGCACGGGCAGACCTTCAACCATTCCGCCGGATTCCGTGCCGCGAATTCGGGCACACCAACCGTAGAGCTTGAACGCGCGCGTAATATTCACCCCCATCGCATACGCCGCATTCGACCAGGTGTACTTGTTGTGGTCGGCCCCCTCCGTATCCTCCTCAAAATCGAATTGCTCAACCGGAACCGTCTTGGCCCCATAGGGCAGCCGCGAAAGCACGCGGGGCATCGCCAAGCCGACATAACGCGCGTCTTCCGAATCCCGCAATGACCGCCAGGATGCATATTCCGCGGTCTGGAAAATCTTCGTCAAGTCGCGGGGATTGCTAAGTTCCTGCCAGGAATCCATTGCCATCAAACTCGGAGCGACGCCCGAGATGAACGGGGCATGCATGGCGGAGGCAATTTGCGCGATATTTCCCAGCAATTTTACATCTTCCGGCGAATGATCAAAATGGTAGTCCCCGATAAACGCTCCGTACGGCTGCCCACCGGGTTGACCAAATTCTTCCTCGTAGAGCTTTTTGAACAACGGACTCTGGTCCCAAGCCGTGCCTTCAAATTTCTTGAGCGTCTTCTTGAGATCGTTCTTGGAGATGTTCAGCACGCGGATTTTGAGCGTCTCATCCGTCTCCGTATTGTTAACCAGATAATGCAACCCGCGCCAAGTGCCTTCCAACGCCTTGAAGTCCTCATGGTGCATGATCAAGTTAATCTGCTCCGAAAGCTTCTTGTCGATTTCAGCAATCATCGCCGAGATCGTTTTCGTGACGTCGGCAGAAACCAATTGGGTGGAGGCCAGCGCCTGTTGCGCCAGGGTGCGAACCGCGTTTTGCACGGCCGTCTGCTTTTCCGGTGTGTTGACCCTAACGGCCTTGTTCAATAGCGATTCAAACTCACTGGCTTCCATGGGTGCGCCGGCGGCGGCGCCTTGCGCTAGGGTTTCTGGCGGCATCATAAGCGTGATCTTGGGTTAGGGTTTCGCGGGCTGGGATTCAGGATTGGGTGCAGAGGCGAGCGACTTCATCAAATCGGCATTGTTCAAGAGGCGACCAACCAACTCTTCCGCCTTGTCTTTGCCGTCCATGTATGTCAGTAAGTTGGCCAGTTCGGTGCGAGCCTGCAGCAGCTTGTTCAAAGAATCCACCTTGCGGGCTACGGCGGCGGGAGAAAAATCGTCCATGCTCTCAAAAGTCATCTCGACATTCAGGCTGCCCTCCCCGGTCAAGGTGTTCGGCACTTGCAGGGTCACCCGCGGTTTGCAGGACTTCAAACGGTCGTCGAAATTGTCCACATCAATTTCCAGAAATTTACGATCGGACACGGGCGCCAACGCTTCGGCTGGTTTACCAGAGAGATCGGCCATGACACCCATCACGAACGGCAACTCCACCTTTTTTTCCGCTCCGTACAGCTCGACATCGTATTCGATTTGAACGCGAGGAGCGCGATTGCGTGCAATAAATTTCTGGCTGCTGGATTTGGCCATATTTTTGTTTTCCGATTTACGTTGTTGTGGTGAGCATTAAAGAATAGTCCTTGCTTGTCAAGCGCTTTTGATTATTTAATCTAAACTGTTTTACGTCTCCGTAGTGCATGAAACCATCTTCTTCGCGGCGACCGGCCAGCCCGATTGCACCGGCTGGTCGCCGACTGAAAACGCTGAGCGCTGTCGACGCCGAAGCAGCGAGGTTATGCAGCGTCATCTCCTCCTGATGAAAAATTCACAGACCAGCTATGATCTCATCCGTTATCCCAGCTACACGCATCCGCAGACGTATCCAGACCGATTAGCCGTGATCGGAAAGTTGTTCGGTCTCGAACCCGCCTCTGTTCACCGATGTCGGGTACTCGAACTGGGTTGCGGTAATGGCGCCAACCTGATCCCCATGGCGTGGTCGCTGCCGCGGAGTGAATTCGTGGGCATTGACCTCGCCGCCGAACCCGTTGCCGACGGAAACCAAATGCTTCAAGGGCTGGGCTTGACGAACATTCGATTGGTTGCCGGCAGCGTCACCGAAGTTAATTCCGATTGGGGAAGCTTCGACTACATCATTGCCCACGGCCTTTATTCCTGGGTGCCGCCTCAGGTCCGCGAACGCATTCTGTCCATCTGTCAGACCAACCTGACGCCCCACGGGATTGCCTTCATCAGCTACAATGCGTTGCCCGGAGGACATCTGCGGAACATGCTGCGCGACATGATGCTGTTTCATGTCCGCGGATCTGATTCCGCCGAAGCGCGCATCAAGCAATCGCTGGCGTTCGTCCGCTTTCTCGCGGACGCACAGGACACCACGGACGACTACCGCCGGTGGATGAAGTCCGAATCGAATCGCATCCTCGAACACGATGCCGGCCACCTATACCACGACGAGCTCGGCGAGTTGAACGAGCCGCTCTACTTCACTCAATTCATGGAGCAAACCGCAAGGCACGGGCTGCAATACCTTGGCGAAGCGGATTACTTCGAAATGTCCGATCATATTTTCAAAGACTCTGTGCGGACCACGCTGGAACAGCTTGGCTCCAACCGCATCCTGCGGGAACAGTATCTCGACTTTCTCAAATGCCGCCGTTTCCGGCAAACTCTGCTCTGTCGCGGTGACGCGCTCCTGTCCCCCGGTCCGCTGGCGAAAAGCGTGGAGCGCTTTTTTATTTCCTCGGCGGCGGAGATTTCCGTTGATGCCAGGGCCGAAAGGCCCGGGGCCCATTTTTTCTTTGAAAGTCCGAAAGGGGCGAAAGTCGAAACGGATTTTGCCCTGGGCCAGTTGGCGTTGAAAGTCCTGCAGGAAATTTGGCCGCAGCCGTTGCCCTTCGAGGAGTTGCTCCAACAGGCCACCGGGCGCCTCGGACCAACCCGCCCGAGCGAGGCCGACCAAAGCATCGGGCGGGATCGCCTGCGTGAATTCCTCCTGCAACTTTACGGCGCTGGTATCGTGGCGTTTCGCTCCGAACTGCCGCGGTTTGTTCTCCATGCCGGCGATCGTCCCGCCACCAGTCCGGTGGTGCGGTGGCAAGCCCAGCGCGGCGAAGTCGTCACTTCGATTTTTCACGTCACCGTGAAAGTGGAGGATGAAATTGGCCGTCAACTTCTGAGCTGGCTCGACGGCAACCATGACCGAAGCGCGCTCGTGGACAAATTATGGCTGTTCCTCCAATCCAAACACGCGGCGAGGGCGACCGATAACGACGAACCCGCCGCGCGCCGCAAGATCGAATCCGATTTGGAGAAAAATCTTCTGAAACTGGGCCGCTTGGGCTTGCTGGTGAACTGACCTGAGCCCGACATCGCCCCAACCTGTTTGGGCCCCGGAAGCTTTTGATTTGAATCAACCCGAGTGTTTCACGCGCTCCACTCCGAACTGGACGCGGGTCCGAGCTTGCCCTAGGATGCCGCCGTGCCGAATCCAGCAAAAAGCACTTTACCCAACGCCTCCGCCAAAACCGGCATTCCGTTTGAAGAGGCCTTGCAGAAGCTCGAAACCCTCGTCGAAGCGATGGAATCGGGTGATTTGCCGCTGGAAAGTTTGTTGGCGCGCTACGAAGAAGGCGTGAAGTTGACGAAGCTTTGCCAGGACAAGCTGGCGGAAGCGGAATTGAAGATTCAGCAGTTGGAAAAGACGGCGAGTGGCGAAATGCGATTGAAGCCGCTGGCGGCCGAGTTAGCCGAAGAATAATTATGAACCGATACCTCGACATGGTGGATGGGCCGGCGCACGTGAAGAAACTGACGCCCCCGCAGTTGGAAGCCCTGGCGGGCGAAATCCGGCAGGAACTTATCAACGGCCTCGCCAAGAGTGGCGGCCATCTGGGCCCGAACCTCGGCGTGGTGGAACTTAGCATCGCGCTGCACCACGTGTTCACCACCCCCAAGGATAAATTTGTCTGGGACGTTAGCCATCAGGTTTACGTGCATAAAATTCTCACCGGCCGCAAGGATCGCTTTCACACCATTCGCCAGACGGACGGCCTCAATGGTTTCGCGCTGCGCACCGAAAGCCCGCATGATTGTTTTGGCGCGGGGCACGCCGGCACGGCCCTGTCAGCCGCGCTCGGGATGGCGGCGGCGCGGGACAAACGGGGCACGGATGAAAACGTCGTCTGTATTTTTGGCGATGCGGCACTAACCAACGGCATTTCGTTCGAGGCGCTCAACAATATTTCCCACACGACCAAAAAATTTATCGGCATCCTCAACGACAACGAGTGGAGCATCGCCAAAAACGTCGGCGCGATTTCCGGTTACCTCAACAAACTCATCACCAACCCGTCCTATAACAAACTGGCCAAGGAATTTCAGAACTTCCTCAAGCGACTGCCGAAGGGCGACCTCGCGTTGAAGCTCGCCCACAAGGCGGAGGAAGGCTTCAAAGGCGCGCTCTCGGAAGTGAGCCTGCGAAAAAACGATTATTCGGTCGAAGACGAAGGTCGGGGTGGCTTTGGCAGCGCCATTTTGTTTGAAGAGATGGGCGTCCGTTATCTCGGACCGATTGACGGGCATGACCTGCCGCTGCTGATCAGCACCTTGGAGTTTGCCAAGACTTGTGATCATCCGATTGTCATCCACATCCTGACGCGCAAAGGCAAGGGCTACGAAGCCGCGCTCAAATCACCGGAAAAATTCCATGGCCTCGGCCCCTATGATGTGAAGACCGGCGAAACCCCGGCGACCAAACCCGGCACTCCGCCGGCGTATCAGGACGTGTTCGGTCAGACGATGGTGAAGCTGTGCCGGCAGAATAACAACCTGGTGGGCATCACGGCGGCCATGCCCAGCGGTACGGGCTTGAAACATTTGGAGAAGGCAATGCCGGAACGATACATTGACGTGGGCATTGCCGAGGAACACGGCGTGGTCTTTGCCGCGGGCATGGCCACCATGGGTTACCGCCCCGTCGTCGCCATATATTCCACTTTCCTACAGCGGGCGTACGACTGCATCCATCACGACGTTTGCCTGCAGGATTTGCCGGTGATTTTCTGCATGGACCGCGCCGGCCTTTCCGCCAACGATGGCCCAACGCACCACGGGCTATTCGACATTTCGTACCTGCGCTGCCTCCCGAACGTCATCGCCATGGCACCGAAAGACGAGGACGAATTGCAGGATATGATGTTCACCGCCACGCTGCAGAACCATCCCACCTTTATCCGTTACCCGCGCGGCGCCGCGGAGGGCGTGCCGATCAAGGATCAACCCCGGCTGCTCGAAATCGGGAAGGCCGAGGTGCAACAACACTTTGCCAGCAATGGTAAACCCAAAGTCGCGTTGTTCGGGCTGGGTAATATGAACCCCATCGCGCGCCGGGCCGCCGCGCAACTCGCGACGGAGGGCTACGACGTCGCGGTCATCAATCCGCGCTTCACCAAACCGATTGACGCCGGCACGCACGACTTTTTTGGCCGGGCCGCCGACCTCGTGGTGACCCTCGAGGATCACGCCTTGATGGGCGGCTACGGCTCGGCCGTGTTGGAATGTTTTAGCGACCAAGCCATCACCACGCCCGTGGTGCGGATTGGCTGGCCGGATCGTTTCATCGAACACGCCAGCACCCAGGACGAACTCCGCCGCAAATATGGACTCACCGTAGAGCACACCGTGGCGCGGGTGAAGGCCCAATTCCACGAGGCGTCAGCCGGAGCGCGCTTGCCCGAAATCGCCGCCGCCTCATGAATTTTTCTCCCTCGTGATTGGCGGACTCGCTCATCGCATAACCAACCGATCCGGCGGACAATCCCTGTTGCCGGGGTCACGTTAATGCGCTAAACTCCGCCTCCTGGATTGAATTTGTCAACTGCAGTTCACCACACATGAAGAAGTCCGAGACGCCGATTCCATCCCCTGCAATTGCCGATCCCAGCGAGCCCGGCGGAGACGCAGACGTGCCGATCGCGCCGGCGGAGGGTTCTCCTCCCCCCGAGCCCATGGAAGCGCTGAAAGCCCGCGCCGCGAAGGCCGACGACCATTGGGAACGACTCCTCCGCACCACCGCGGACTTCGATAATTTCAAGAAACGCGCCGCCCGCGAACGGCAGGAGGCGGTGAAGTTCGCCAACGAAAACCTGATCCAGAAAATCATCCCGGTGCTCGACAATTTCGAGATGGCCCTGAGCGCCGCGCAATCGAGTTCCGCCAACGACTTGAAATCCTTGTCCGAAGGCGTGGCGATGATTCATGCGCAACTCCGACAGGCGTTGACCGAGGCCGGCCTGGAGGAACTGATCGCCACGGATCAAGTCTTCGATCCCAACCTGCACGAAGCGGTATCCCAACAAGAGTCGAGCGCGGTCGCCGAGGGCCACGTCCTGCAACAGCTCCGCAAAGGCTACCGGCTGCGCGAACGACTGCTCCGCCCGGCCACCGTCATCGTCGCCCGGAAGCCGGCCGCCCCCGTCGCTTGAGGTCATGGCCAAACGTGATTACTACGAAGTCCTCGGCGTGGCCCGCGAGGCCGACCCGGACGAAATCAAGAAGGCTTACCGCAAACTCGCCGTCAAATATCATCCGGACAAGAATCCCGGCGACAAGGCGGCCGAAGATAAATTCAAGGAGCTTGGCGAGGCGTATGAGGCTTTGAGCGACCCGCAAAAACGGGCGGCTTACGACCAATACGGTCACGCCGCGTTTGATCCCCGGATGCGCGGCGGGGGCCAGCGTGGTGGCGGCTTCCACGATCCGGCGGACATTTTTCGCGAAGTCTTTGGCGGTAGTATTTTTGAGGATCTCTTCGGCGGCGGTGGCCGGTCCGAC
>JANXWY010000412.1 GCA_025350905.1 Verrucomicrobiota bacterium | reverse complement strand
CGTTTGCGCGGGGACGTCTCGCTTTGCCCGCTGTCCTCCAAACCGCTGGAAAACCACCGCCTTGGCCAGCTAAGCTCAACCTGCAATCAATAGCCCTTTCGACTCCATCACGCGCCCAACTACTTTGTCAATGGCCGTGGGAGGCGGGATGACGCGGCGGTAAATTTGCTTGCCGCGCGGCGGCCGATCCTTAACGTCTTACCCGCTCATGCCGGCCAAAACAAAAAAACGCGGACCGACCAAAACCATGGCACACGCCGATTCGGCGACGCCGAGGAAAATCACAGCTATTCCAAAGCCGAGCGGCCGTAGTCCCGAGGCAGCGGCATCGACGGCGCTAGAGCGGGAGGCGGCGCTGGAGCTTCCTAAAAAGGAGGCCGCCGATCTGGACACTAGTTTCTTGCGAAAAATGGCGGGGGCTTCGGATACCGAGATCCTGCGCCGCGGCAAGCCCAGCACCGACACCGCGTTTCTGAAAAAGAGCAAGAGCGAGGTGGACACCTCGCTGATTAAAAAGCTGGATGCCCCGGTCACCGCAGCTCTGCCCGAGCGCGAGCGGACCAGCTACGACGGGGACACGGCCATCAAGCTTTATCTTCGCGAGATCGGCCAGGTGAAGCTGCTGACGCCCCAGGAGGAAATCGAACTCGCGGCCCGCATCAAGAAGGGCGATAAGCGGGCCCGCGAACACATGATCAAGGCCAATTTGCGCCTCGTCGTGAAGATCGCCCGCGATTATGAAGGCATTGGGCTGCCGCTGTTGGATTTGATCAGCGAAGGCAATATTGGCCTGATGAAAGCCGTTGAGCGGTTCGACCCGGCCAAGGGCGGTAAGCTGTCCACCTACGGGTCCTGGTGGATTAAGCAGGCCATCAAACGTGCGCTGGCCAACCAGTCCAAAACTATCCGGCTGCCGGTGCATTTGGTGGACAAAATTGCCAAGATGCGCCGCCGGGGCATGCAGTTGCAGGAAGAACTCGGACGCGAGCCGACGGATGAGGAATTGGCCGAGGCGCTGCAGACCACGGCCTCCCGTATCGCGCAGATGCGCATGGCCTCCATCCGCCCTACGTCGCTGGATGCCCCGATTGGCGACGACGACTCGAACAGTTATTCCGAAGTCGTGCAGGACGAGAACGCCGAGACCCCGTACGAAATGCTGGAAGATAAAACGGTCACCGGCATGCTCGCCGAAATGGTGACCAAGCTCGATCCGCGCGAGGCCACGATTCTGCGCTTCCGCTTCGGCCTCGACGGCGGCTCGGAGCGAACGCTGGAGGAAGTGGGCAAAAAATTCAACGTCACTCGCGAGCGGGTCCGCCAGATTCAGAACATTGCCCTGCGCAAGATGCGCAAGATGATCGAAAAACTGGAAGCCACCCGGCGCTGAACCTTGCCCATGAGTTCCACCCGTCCCACCGTGGCCGAAATCGAGCGGGCCATTCGCACGATCCCGGATTTTCCGAATCCGGGCATTCAATTCAAAGACATCACACCGCTGCTCGCCGACGCGCGGCTCTTTGCCGGCGCCATTGACCTGTTGACGGAAAGATTTGAACCCGGCAGCGTCGACGCCGTGGTGGGCATTGACGCCCGGGGGTTTATTTTTGCGGCGGCGGCGGCGGTTCGGCTGCGGGCGGGCTTTGTACCCGTGCGGAAAAAGGGCAAGCTGCCCTACCTGACCCATGAACAGGATTATGCCCTGGAGTACGGTCACGCCACGGTCGCCATCCACGTAGACGCCCTCAAACCGGGCAGCCGGGTACTGCTGATTGACGACCTGCTCGCCACCGGTGGCACGGCTGCGGCGGCGGTGCAGCTGGTCAGGAAACTGGGAGCACAAATTTTAGAGGCGGGCTTTCTCATCGAACTTAAGTTCCTCCACGGGCGGGATCAGTTGTCGGATATCCCGATTCGTTCGCTGGTCGAGTATTGACCGCCACCGGGCAGGGAAGCTGGTATCCGGCGGCGGATGACACCAATTTGGCGGTCGTTTTTTTGAAAACTCCCCAAGGAATCCGATCGAACATTTCGCGTGCGAGCTTGCTGCTGCGGAAGCCGCACGAGCCTTTTGAGCGGTGGGGCGCCCTCGAGTACGGCTGAGCCAGGAAATTCATCGAGGTAGCATTTCTGCGATTGCAAACTGTGACTGCGAGTTTTACCATCCACCCCACGCAACCAACCAAACCATCAAATTAGAGACCAAACATGAATCGCTTCCTCCATCTTCTGCTGGGATTGATCGCGCTCGCTTCCACCGGGACTTTTGCCGCCGAGTTGAAGTATTCCCTCGCCCCTAATTTCTTCGAGCAAAATCCGGATAGCAAGCCCCTCGGTCCTTGCCACGGTGGCGTGGTGTTGGACAAGGCGGGCAACATTTACGTCACCACCGACACCGAACGTGGCATCGTGGTTTTTTCCGCCGCCGGCAAGTTTTTGCGCGCGCTCGGACCGACGCGCATTCATGCGCTGGAAATCCGTGAGGAGAATGGGGTGGAATATATTTATGCCGCTCGGCCTTCCGATCACGAGGTCGTCAAACTCAAGCTCACCGGGGAGTCGGAGTGGGCCCTGCACTTTCCACCGGAGGCAGGCATCTACAAGGATGAAAAAGGATTCAACCCCTGCGCCGTCACCGTCGCACCCGACGGTTCGATTTTCGTCGCCGACGGCTACGGGGCGAATTACGTGCTGAAGTTCGATAAGGATCGCAAGTTCGTGAAGGCTTTCGGTGGACCCGGCGAAGCGGAAGGGAAGTTCAAGACTTGTCATGGTATTGGCTTGGATCTGCGGCAGGGCAAACCCTTGTTGCTGGTGTGCAACCGCAATAACAACCGGGTGGAATACTGGGATCTCGACGGTAATTTCATCAAGGTGATCCAGAAAGATTTGCGGATGCCGGCGGCCGTGCAGATCCGGGGTGATTATGCGGTATTTCCCGAGTTGCAAGGCCGGGTCACGGTGCTGGACAAGGCGGGCAACATCGTCGCGCAAGTCGGCGACAATCCGAACGAGAAGCAGCGGGCCAACTACGACTTGGCCCCGGACCAATGGCAGGATGGCATCTGCAACTCGCCGCATGGCGCTTCGATCGATAAACAGGGCGACCTCATTGTCTCGGAGTGGAGCAAGTTTGGTCACCTGCACAAGTTTGTCAGTGTGAAGTAGCGGCGACAGGTATGCTCTGGCTGCTTGCAACTGCTCGACCGACCCGAGGACGCTGCCCGGCATCGCGCAAGGCGCTCATGGAGGACGTGTCAACGGTTTGGCAAATGCGGACGAAGACCTCGGGGCCACCAACGTTTGAAACCGTTACCTCACTTTGGCTCAAGGTTCGCCCGGCCGAAAGAGGAAATTAAGGAGAGAGGCGGCTTCTGCCCTAGCAACCAAGCTGGGAGTCATACCTACGAGTTGAGCGCGGAGAATTTGCGTTGAAAAAAAACTCCCGGCCCTTATTCTGGCCGCGAACTAAGAAACCATTCAATTTATGAGCCAACCTTGTTATCATCCCAGCGTCGAAGGCGCGCAGCACGGTGCCAAATCGCTGGCGCAATTCCTCGACTACGCCCGCAAATCCGGCGCCGCCGGAGCGCAGCCGTCGAACTTCATGGTGCAGGCCGATAAGGGGTTCAAGACCGCGAAAGAAATCAAGGACGCCTTCGCCAAGGCCAAGCTCAACCTGGACGGCATCTCCTCGCATACGGCGTTCTGGGTGCACACCACGGCGTGGACGGGCAGCCCGACGATTCGGCCGTTCATTCCCGCCGAGGTGGCGAAAAAATCGACCGCCGACATCGAGCGCTGGGCTGAGGACTATTGCCTGCGCCTCATGGACCTGTGCGCTGAACTCGGCGTGAAGATCGTGCCCATGTTCTGGGGCGTGGCGTTTGGCTGGGAACTGGCGACTGGTTATCCATGGGGATTCTGGAAGGGGGGCGATTACGACCTGCTCAAGGAAGGTCAGGATCGTTTCGTGAAAAAAACCGGAAAGCTGCGGACGCACGCGCGCAAACTCGGGCTTTACCTCGCACACGAAATTCATCCCGGCACGGCCGCCATGTGCGCTGAGGAATTCAATATGCTCGTCCAGATTTGCGGCGGCGACAAATGCCTCGCCGTGAATGCCGATCCATCGCATTGCTGGGAAGGCGAAGATTGGGAAACCCGCTTCCGCAAGGTCGGCCCGCGAATTTACGCGTGTCATGTGAAGAATTACGTCATCCGCCCGGGTCTGCCGTTGCGGCTGATGGCTCCAAACTGGCCCGACCGCGCGATGCAATTCGTGGACATCCCAACGGGCGACTTGAACATGACGCGCTACGTCGAGTTGCTCATCAACGTGGGCTATCCACAGCGTTATTGTGAAGTAATGGGCAGCAAGACGGCGCCGCTGATCGTCGAAGCCGAGAGCGCTTATCGGGATCTTGACGCCACGAGCGCCAACGGCATCCAATACGTGCGGGATAACTTGTGCTTCCCGCTTGCCGCCGGGTCATTTGAGGATGGCATGGGAGCTTAGGCTTCAACCAGCTGCAGCGTCCGGTTCCAAATTGCATCGTCTTCCAGTATCGGTGACGTTCTCGGTGCATTGGGCTCGTCAAAGACTTTGCGCCGGTGACTCATGCCAACTCATCGCTTTGGAAACTCACCCGTGGCAGCACGTCGATGACAGCTGCCGGACGAGTTTAATGCGACCCGAGGATTTGACTGAGTTTCCAAGGTTCCAGTAATTATTTGGACGCATGTCACCCGGCAAATTGTTGCGGAGAAAGGCGGTCACATTAAGCCGCTAAATTCCTGCCACCGGTCAATACCATCTAAATCTGGAAAATCGTCACTCTTGGCTTTCCACCCTTCCGTTTGCGGCTTCCTTGTTGAAATTCTGTGACTTCTGCAATTTTGCGGCTTGACCGACGGCGTTCGGAGGACTATACCTGCCCTAATAACCGTTATAATCCCGCAACCCTTAAACCGTATGACACTTACAAAGCGAGATCTGGTCATTCGCATCAGCAACGAGACGGGCTTGGTGCAGCGCGAGGTTTTCGATGTGATTCAAAAGTTGCTGGATCACGTTTCCGAATGTCTCGCCAATGGCGACAAGGTAGAGCTCCGCAATTTTGGAGTCTTCGAGGTAAAAACGCGCAAGGCGCGCGTGGGCCGCAATCCCAAAGCTCCCGGCACCGATGTTCCCATTCCCGCTCGTTCCGTGGTCAAGTTCAAAGCGGGCAAGGAAATGCGCGCCGACGTCATCAAACTGCCGCCAAAGACGGATAAAAAGTAGTTTGCCTGGTTTCTTTCGGAGTGCTGGCCAGGTAGGGCCGCCGCATTTTCCTTTCACGTTTCCGCTTCGGCCCGTTAAGCTTGCGCCGAGCTATGGAACGATTGCCCGGTTTTCGTGATTTCTATCCTGAACCCGTCCCCCATAAAGATGTGTGGAGCGCCGATGCGCGCCAATTCATCTTCGGCAAATGGCGGGAGACCGCCCGCCGCTACGGTTTCCGCGAATACGACGGCCCGCCGCTCGAATCCCTCGAACTCTTCACCACCAAGAGCGGCGAAGAGATCGTCGGCCAGCTTTATAACTTCACCGACAAGGGCGACCGCGCCATCGCGCTCCGCCCGGAAATGACGCCCACGCTCGCCCGGATGGTTGCAGCGCACGAGCGCGCGTACAAGAAACCCATCAAGTGGTTCGCTCTGCCGCAATTATTCCGCTACGAACGCCAGCAGAAAGGCCGGCTGCGCGAACACTTCCAATTCAATGCCGACATCTTTGGGGAGTCGGATGCCGCCGCCGATGCGGAACTCATCGCACTGCTCATTGACACTTTGCGCTCGTTCTGTTTGACCGCCGAGGATTTTGTCATCCGTCTCAGCAGCCGCAACGCCTGGCAGGAATTCTATGAACGCGGGACGCAGAACCGGGAACGTCCAACGGAAGGAGAATATCATTTTTACCAGGTCATTGATAAACTGGAGCGCACGCCGCCGGAGGAAACGGAAAGGAAGCTCGTGGCCCTGGGCTTTTCGCTCGTTGACGTGAACCGCTTTATTGAAGCCGGTGAACCCACCCTGGAACTGAAGGCCATGCTCGACAACCTCGCGGCGCGCGGGTTGCGCGATTTTGTGAAGGTGGACTATCGCGTGATTCGCGGACTGGCCTACTACACCGGGCCTGTGTTTGAAGCGTTTGACCGGAAGGGGGAATTTCGCGCCATCGCGGGTGGGGGGCGTTACGACAACCTGGTGAAACTGGTCAGTGGCGGCAAAGTAAATCTGCCGGCGCTCGGCTTTGGCCTGGGCGACGTGGTCTTGCTCGAATTGCTTAAAGCCCGTGGCCTGCTCCCGCAATTCGACGGCGGCGTGGACGTGTTCGTATTAATTGAAGACGAGACGCTTCGTCCGGCGTCGCTCAAACTCATCCAGGATTTACGCACCGCCGGGCGGGTGGTGGAATACTCCCTCACGCCCGCGAAACCGGACAAACAATTTAAGCGGGCGCAAGAATTGAAAGCCGCGCGCACCGTAATGGTGGGCGCTAATTCAACCGTGCGCGTTCGAAACCTTGACACCCGCCAAGAAAAGATTGGATTAGCAGCGGAGGTTGTCGGTCTGTTGGATTGACAAGCCTTTTCCCATAGCTCAATGCGACGACTTCCTTGTTTCGCCTCGCGCTCGAGAATCTCCATCAGAAAAACGCCGTGTGACCCGTCGTCCCAGTAGAAAAGCAATAGCCATCACTCCAGCATTGCCGGAAAAGCCATGATCCGGCTAGTCGCCAAATCGTTGAATCATCCATCCACAATTCACGATTCAACTTTGATTCGGAAAAACTCCAGTCTGCGGAAAGCGGCTAACCGATCTCATTTGCACTCCGCTGGACAAGGCTGATGCAGTCGCCGGGTCGCGTGTGTTGCTGGGGCGGCCGCCAGTCGTGAAGTGGTCATTTTTGGACCACTTTCGCCCAGGTGTCTTTCAATGTAATCGTGCGGTTAAAGATTAGCTGAGGATTATTCGTTGAGAGTCGAGCGTCTTTGTCCAAGGTAAAATAACCGATGCGCTCGAATTGATAGCGGGCCTCCGGCTTTGCGTCGTTGAGACTCGGTTCGCACTTGGCGGTGACGATCTCGAGACTGTGCGGATTCAGGTGTGCTTTGAAGTCCCCCTCCGCATCGGGTTCCGCCACCGTGAACAGGCGGTCGTAAAGGCGCACTTCAACGTCCACGGCGTGCGCGACACTGACCCAATGAATCGTGCCTTTGACTTTACGGCCCGCCGTGGCCCCGCCGGTTTTGCTGTCGAGGTCGGCGGTGCAACGCAATTCGATAACGTGGCCGTTGGCGTCCTTCACCACTTCATCGCACTTGATGATGTAGGCGTACTTCAAGCGCACTTCGCCGCCGGGTTTGAGACGGAAAAATTTCGGCGGCGGCACTTCCTGGAAATCATCGCGCTCGATGTAGAGTTCGCGGCTGAACGGCAGCTTCCGTTTGCCGGCCTGTTCGTCTTCGGGGTTGTTAACCGCGTCCAGTTCCTCGGTTTGGTCTTCGGGAAAATTCGTGATCACCAACTTTATCGGTTTCAGTACCGCCAACCGGCGCAGCGCGCGTTTGTTCAGGTCTTCACGGACGGCGTGCTCCAGAACGGCGACGTCGGTGATGCCGTTGTATTTCGTGATGCCGATGTGGTAGGCAAAATTCCGCAGCGCTTCCGCCGTGACGCCGCGGCGGCGCAAGCCGCTGATGGTGGGCAGGCGCGGATCATCCCAACCAGTGACGAGTTTTTCCTCCACCAGTTGCATGAGCTTGCGCTTGCTCATGACGGTGTAGCCGAGGCTGAGCCGGGCGAATTCGTATTGGTGGGGCAGGGGACGCGGCAGCGCCAGGTTTTGTAGAATCCAGTCGTACAGCGGGCGATGCACTTCAAACTCCAGAGTGCAGATGCTGTGCGTGATGCCTTCGATATAGTCGCTCAGGCAATGCGCGAAGTCGTACATCGGGTAGAGGCACCATTTGGCCCCGGTCTGATGATGCTCGGCGTGGCGGATGCGATAAAGGATGGGGTCCCGCAGCCAGATATTGGACGAGGACATGTCAATTTTCGCACGGAGCGTGCGCGTGCCATCCGGGAATTCCCCGTTCTTCATCCGGGTAAACAGGTCGAGGCTTTCTTCAACGGTGCGATTGCGGAAGGGCGAATCCTTGCCAGGCCGGTCCGGGGCGCCGCGGTAGGTTTCCATGTCCGCCGGGGACAGATCGCACACGAAGGCTTTGCCCTGGCGAATCAGCGCGACGGCGTAGTCGTAAAGCTGATCGAAGTAATCACTCGCATAAAACGGCAGCTGGGCGGCGGTCAAACCGAGGCAACGGTCCGCCCAGCCGGCGATGAGCCAGTTCACGTCGGTGGTGATGGACTCAACGTACTCAATATCCTCTTTGGTGGGGTTCGTATCGTCCATCCGCAGATTGCAGACGCCGCCGAATTCGTGGGCGATGCCGAAGTTGAGGCAGATGCTTTTCGCGTGACCAATATGGAGGTAGCCGTTCGGTTCGGGCGGAAATCGCGTGTGAATTTTTGGATAGCGCTTTTCGGCCACGTGCTGCGTGACCAGTTCGCGAATGAAATCGGACGGCGCGGGCGCGGGCGGGGCATTGGTTTCCAGACTCATAATTCGCACGCAGGCTAACAAAGTGAGCCGGGATTGTCCAACGGCGTCCTCGAGCTGTCCTCGCACTTGCGGTTGGACAATGGCCTGTCAGGCGATCGCAACCACCCGTCGAACCCAGATGTCAGAGTGCATCACGCATCTTCTCCAATCCCAGATCGCGAAATCGCGCGAGAAGCTCAGGGTCGGTGCCGCAGTATCGGATGGCCTCGACACAAGAGCCCATGCCGTCGCGATGACAAGTGCCACCTCGGCTGGAGTCTGAAGCTGGTACTCCACACGGCAGCGCTTCGGACAGCCTGTGCAACCTGTCTGCTGAAACTGCGTATCCCAACTGATGTCCTGTGGCGCGGTCTCGGGCGGCGGCGCTGCAGCGCATTTTGTCCCACACCCCTTCCTTCAACTCTTTTTGCTTTTATCAAGGATAATGCCGCTGAAAAGCACCAATCCAGTCGGCAGCAAAATATCCAGAAATTGCCTCCTACTATTGTATCGTCTGTAATCAGACATCATTTTTCGGTAAGCCAAGCGTACATCCGCAGCAGAATAAGCCTTTTCGTCGGCATAATTCTTGTCAAAGTATTTCCATATTGGGTCTGGTTCGACTGAATTATTAAAAGACTTTGAGACTAAAAGAATGCAACCAAGTATCAGGAGAATATAGCCAATTATCCGCATAGATTTCTCTCATAAACACCAGACCACAGGGAAAGATTCATTTTGGGTTGCTCATTTGTCGCATCCAACCCTCAGAATGACCCGCAATCAAACCAAAATAACCCGTGAGCATGTTTGGGGAATATTTCGCTATTTATCCACCGTTTCAAACGCGGCCACCAGCGGCCGATGGTCGGAGCCAAGGCCCCAGTTGGGAATGGCGGGAATATACGTTTCCTTTTTGACCCATTCCTTCGCCATGCCCGGACTGAGCATGAGATAATCAATTCGGCTGTAAGTATCCTCCACACCGTAGTAATGCGTCCAGGTAACGTTGCGGGGCGAGAAGCGGGGGTTGGTGGGGTTCGGCTGATCATCGCCGTTCCGTTCGGCGGGGCGGCTGTCCACGAGCTTGTCTTTGCCGCGGCCCACGATCTCTTTAATCGCTCTGGAATTGTAGGTGTCATTAAAGTCGCCGAGGACAACCAGGTTGGCGTCGGGGTTGGCGGCGAGTTTGTGATTCACAAGGGCCCGGAGGATTTTCGCTTCCTCGAAACGCAGCTCGGCTTCATCACTTTCCGGAACGGGGCGGCGGGATTTCAAATGGGCGCCAATCAGGGTGAACTCGTAGCGGTCGTTTACCCGGAGGTCCACATCTACAAACCCGCGACTGACGCGAAAGCGGCGGCCTCCCAGCAGAAAATTGTCGTTGGTATGCGGGCGGCGCGCGACGATGGGAAATTTGCTCAGCACGGCGACGTGGATATTCGTGTCGTAGCCGGTGACGTATTCGTAATGCGGGAGATTTAGGCCATCGTGTTTGAGCGAGTCGCGCAATTCGATGAGGGTAGAAATTCCCCCCATTTCCTCGAGGGCTAGGACGTCGGGTTTCATTGCGAGAATGATTTCGCGAAGCTTGGCTTTGGCCGCGGGCGACTTGACGAACTTCCGCGATTCGGTGGCTTGATCGAGGTAATTCTCCAGGTTGTAAGTGGCGACGCGAAAGGTTTCGGCCGGCGCCCAAGGCGTACTGGCACAAACTACCGCCAAGACCAAGCCGGCAAACGAAGGTGGCGATTTCAATTTCAAGCCCCGATTAACATTTACGCCCCGGCGCAGCCCTGGGTGACGGCCCTGGCGCACCGGGGTTGATTTGACTTCGTGATGGCAGCCGGCATATTCGCGGTGCACGCCAATGTCACGGACCGCGGTAAACATTGCAATCATTATGCCGCCAGGCTGGATTCGAAAATCTCTTTGGCTCATCGCACTGATGGGGGTTGCCGGGGTTGTCGCCGAGGCGGCGGCGCCACCGGGCTTGCGCAGTCATGTCCCTGTCGAGGCCGAAAAAATGTTTCCGCTGGCGCCGATGAATGGGACCCAACGGTTGAACCTCGCCATTGGACTGCCACTGCGCAACCAGCCAGCGCTGGCCGATCTGCTGCAACAAATCTACGATCCCGCCAGCCCGAATTACCGGCAGTACCTGACGGTGGAAGAATTCACGGAACGGTTTGGTCCGACGGCAGCCGATTATCAAGCCGTCATCCAGTTCGCGGAAAGAAACGGCCTGCGAGTGACGGCGACCCATCCCAACCGTGTGGTCTTGGACGTCACGGGCGCCGTAGTGGACATCGAGCAGGCGTTTCACGTGCGAATGCAGGTGTACCAGCATCCCAGGGAAGCTCGCACCTTTCACGCCCCGGATGGCGAACCGTCGCCCGCGCTGGCGGTCCCAATCTTGCACATCAGCGGGCTGGATAATTTCTCTTTGCCGCATCCCAATTTCAAAATCCGTCCGCAGTCGCTGGCGGCCAAGCTTACCCCCAACGTGGGCTCGGGGCCGGGCGGCGCCTATCGTGGAAATGATTTTCGCTCGGCGTATGTGCCGGGGACAACCTTGACGGGGACCGGGCAAAGCGTGGGGCTGTTACAGTTTGATGGCTATTACGCCGGCGACATCACGACCTATGTCTCCCAAGCCGGTCTGCCGAATGTTCCGCTGGTTAATGTGGCGATCAATGGCGGCGTTCCCGTGGTGGGCGCGGACAATGCCGAGGTGGCCCTGGACATCGAGATGGTAATTTCGATGGCCCCCGGGGCGGCGAAAATTTATGTCTATGAAGCGCCCAATCCCAGCCCTTGGGTGGATCTCCTGAGTCGCATGGCCAATGACAATCTCGCCAAGCAACTCAGCTGCTCCTGGGGCGGTGGCTCGCCCGACCCAACGGCCGAGCAGATCTTCCAACAGATGGCGGCGCAGGGGCAGTCGTTTTTCAATGCCGCCGGAGATTCCGATGCGTTCACGGGCGCGGTTGCGTTTCCTTCGGACAGCACAAACATTACCCAGGTGGGCGGAACGACCTTGACGACGACGGGACCCGGCGGTTCGTATGTTTCGGAAACGGTCTGGAACTGGGGGCTGGTCAGCGGCAGCTATGTGGGCAGCAGCGGTGGCGTCAGCACCTTTTACGGCATTCCCAGCTGGCAACTCGGCATCAGCATGAGTGCGAATCAGGGTTCGACTTCGCTCCGGAATATTCCCGATGTGGCGCTGACCGGCGACAATGTCCATGTCGTTTACAACAACGGCAGCTCGGGGGCCTTTGGCGGCACGAGTTGCGCCGCGCCGCTTTGGGCGGGATTCATGGCCCTCGTCAATCAGCAGGCGGCGCTTGGCGGCAATGCCCCGGTCGGTTTCCTTAACCCCGCGATTTATGCCATCGGGAAGTCAGACGTCAATTATCCTTCCCTCTTTCATGACATCACCGTGGGCAATAATTTTTCCGCGAGCAGTCCCGCCCGGTATTCCGCGGTCATCGGTTACGACCTGTGCACTGGCTGGGGCACGCCCCAGGGTACCAACCTGATCAACACTCTGACACCGCTCGTGTTGGCACCCCAACTCATCAACGCCGGCCTGGCACTGGCGACCGAGTCGTGTCCTCCTGCGAATGGAGTCATTGACCCGGGCGAACTGGTGACGGTGACCTTGGCCCTTAGGAACACCGGCACGGTAAACACCACCAATCTCGTGGTCACTCTTGTGGCGACCAACGGGGTGACATTTCCGAACCTGCCGCAAGTCTACGGCACGGTGGTGGCTGGCGGTGGCGCCGTTACTCAAAGTTTTTCTTTCACAGCCATCGGTAATTGTGGCGGCACGATTACGCCGCTGTTTCAACTTCAAAATGGCGCCACCAGCCTGGGCAGCCTTAGTCAGAGCCTTCCGCTGGGCGAGATCGTCAGCGTGACGAGTTTAACCCAGAATTTCGATGGCGTTTCCGCACCGAACCTGCCGGCCGGTTGGTCCACCGTCGCCACGGGAGCGCAGGGCAATTGGGTGACTTCCGGAACGGCCAACGACACCGCGCCCAACGCTGCCTTCACCGCCGGCGCCAGCGCCACGGGCGTCAATGAACTGCTCTCGCCGGTCGTCAGCGTTTTTTCCGCCAGCGCTCAATTGAGTTTTCGCCACAACTATAATCTGCAGAACGGTAATTCCACGGGCCGGGACGGCGGCGTGCTCGAAGTGAGCATTGGCGGCGGCGCGTTCACGGATATTCTCACGGCCGGCGGCAGTTTTGCCAGCGGTGGTTACGTCCGCGCCATCAGCACGTCGCGCAGCAATCCGCTCGCGGGGCGCCAGGCTTGGACCGGCAACTCCGGTGGGTTCATGACCAGCCTCGTCAATCTCCCGGCGGCGGCGGCCGGTCAAAGTGTGCAGTTCAAGTGGCGTTGCGGCACGGACAACAGCACGACCAGTGTTGGCTGGTATGTGGATGGGATTGTCCTGAGCGACACTTCCTATGTCTGCTGCTCGGGCGTGCCGCTCGCAGCAGATCTCGGCGTAAGCCAGCTGGTTTCGTCCCCTGCTTTGAACGTGGGAGGTAATCTGACTTTCACCCTTGCCATTACGAATCTCGGGCCGGACACCGCCGCTGGTGTCGTGGTGAACGACAATTTGCCGGCGGGCATCACCTTTGTCTCGGCCACCACCACGCAAGGGACGGTCAGCCAAAATGGCGGGGTGATTTCCTGCAGTTTGGGCACGCTGACGAACGGTGCCGTCGCCATCGTTACCATCGATGCCACGGCTTTGATTGCTGGCGTCGTCACCAATTTGGTGTCCATCGTCAGCGGCGCGAGCGATCCGGTTGCGAACAACAACACCGCGTCGGCGAGCATTGCCGTGAATGCGTTTCCAACCATTTCCTTGATCCCCAGCCAGTCCACCAGCCAAGCTGTCGCCGCGAGTAACATCTCCTTTACGGTCAGCGACCCCGAAACCGCCGCCGCCGCCTTAACGCTCACGGGCGATTCTTCCAATCCAAATCTGGTACCAGTGGCGAACATACTTTTCAGCGGCACCGGCACCGCTCGCACGGTCACCCTCTTGCCTGCTCCGAATGTCGCCGGGAGTACCACGATCAATATCACCGTCAGCGACGGTCAGGCGAGTGCCAGTACTTCCTTCATCTTGACGGTGGTGCCGGCAAATTCTCCCCCGTTGCTGGCGGCGATTCCGGATCAGCTGATTTATGAACTGAGCCCGCTCGTGTTCACCAACTCCGCCGTCGATCCCGAAAACCAAGGGCTCACCTTCAGTCTCGGCAGTGGGGCACCGTCCAATGCCACCGTGGATGCCGTCAGCGGGGTTTTTAACTGGACGCCAACCGAAGCCCAGGGCCCCAGCACCAATAATATTACGGTCATGGTGACGGACAACGGCGTGCCGGCGCTGAGCGCCGCCCGGAGTTTCGTGGTGGTGGTGCAGGAGACGAATAGTGCGCCGCAGTTAATGGCCATTGCGAATCGCACCATTCACGCTGGTACCACGCTGGTCATTCAAACTTTGGCCATCGATTCCGATATTCCTACTAATACGTTGACGTTTTCGCTCGCCGCCGGCGCACCCTTCAGTTCACGGATTGATCCAACGAACGGTATTTATACCTGGACGACCACCGATGCCGACGCGAACACCACCAATACCGTCACAATTCAGGTGACTGACGATGGCACTCCGCCCTTGAGCGACGTAACCTCCTTCTTCGTAAACGTCGCCGACCGGCCCTTGATTCAATCCCTCGCGCTGACCAACTCGATCATTACCGTCACCTGGAGTGCGATCGCCGGACAGAGTTATCAATTGCAGTTTAAGGACCGGCTGGAGGACCTGAACTGGACGGACGTGGTGGGTGCGATTGTATCTGCCGGGAATTCCGCGTCCAAGGACGCGGGCGTGGGTGGGGAGCAGCGATTTTATCGCGTGGCCGTGTTACCCTGATTTCGCGGCCGTGGCGAGCGCGCCATTTGGATTTTGCAAACCTTCCTGGCTTTGCTAATTTTGCTGTCATGAGGCGAACCAGTATTATTGCCAGCCCAAGGCAGGGCCGCAAACTGCAGGACAAACAGAGCGAGCGCGACCATCGCCAGCTCCGCATTGACAAGGTAGGCGTGCGTGGATTGCGCTTCCCCATCCAGGTGCGCGACAAGGCCAACGCGGTGCAAAACACCGTCGCGGTGATCGGCTTGTTTGTCGATTTGCCCAAGGAATTCAAAGGCACGCACATGAGCCGGTTCATCGAAGTGCTGAACGCGCACGGCGGCGTGGTCCATGTCGAAAACATTCCCGACATATTGTATGCGTTGCAGGAAAAGTTGCACGCGGCCACCTCGCATCTGGAAATGGAGTTTCCGTTTTTCATGGCCAAGCGCGCCCCGGCGTCCGGCAAGCAAAGTGTCATGGACTACGTGGCCCGGTTCGACGCAGCAGCGTGCCGGCGGGAAATTGATTTCGTCCTGACGGTGAAGGCGAACGTGACCACCCTTTGTCCCTGTTCCAAAGCCATCAGCGCCCGCGGGGCGCACAATCAGCGCGGCGAAGTGACGGTGCAGGTGCGGTTCCAGAAACCAATCTGGATCGAAGACTTGATCGCGATCATGGAGCGTTCGGCGAGTTCGGAGTTGTACGCCTTGCTCAAACGCGAGGATGAAAAAGCCGTGACGGAGCGGGCGTATGATAATCCCGTGTTTGTCGAGGACCTGGTACGCAATGTCGCACTCAAGCTGAATGCGCATCCGGACGTGACGTGGTACAAGGTCGAGGCGGAGAATCAGGAGAGCATTCACAATCACAACGCCTACGCGTGCATTGAGAAGGGTTAGGAGAGTTCGGGGAGTTCGCCCCGCTTTCCTGGTGCGTCCGCCCGGGTAACCGTCGGGCCACCAATTCGACCTCCGCCGGCGGCGGGAAGCCGCTTTCACCGGGGCCGCTACTCGAGGAAGTGCACGCGGCCGGTATCGAGATCGTAGGTGCAACCGGCGATCTGGATTTTGCCCTGCCGCTCGAGCTCCCGCAGGATTGGACTCAGCTCGCGGATGCGTTCGACCGTGAGACGTACGTTTGCCACACTGACCGCTTCGACGAAATTTTTGTTCTTCGAGCTGCGTTCGCCAGGCACGTCATGCACAGCGGCGACCGCGGGCTCAATCTTCTCCAGCAGGCCCGTAAGATTTCCCAACTGGACATGGTCGCACGCGCCCTTGATGGCGCCACAACTCGTGTGCCCCATCACGAGGACAAGTTTGGCGCCGGAAAGGGCGCACGCAAATTCCATGCTCCCGACGAGGTCGGTATCCGCGATGTTGCCCGCGATGCGGGCGTTGAAGAGGTCGCCGAGGCCCTGGTCGAATACAAATTCCGCCGGCGCCCGCGAATCAATGCAGCTCAGGATGACCGCGTGCGGGTATTGCCCGGCGGCGGTGGTCCGCTGGTCGTGCAACATGTCGCGCCGTTCCGGTTTCCCGGAAGCAAAGCGCTCATTGCCACGCCGCAGCGAGGCCAGCACCTGCGCGGGTGTCAGCGCCGCCTGCTCCGCCTTGAGGGCGGCGAGATCGCGGCGCGGGGCCGCGGGGGTGGCGCAACCGGCCACCGCGAGCAGGAGCAACCAGTGCGGGCCGGTTTGGCGGCCGAGGCGTTGGAGGAGTTTCATGATGGAGTTGGTTTTGATCGAACGGGGTTAATGACTCGGTCCGGGGCAACAGGTTTCGTGCGACGAGCCTTGAGGCGCTGCATTTGTTGATCTTGGAATTCCTGTGCCAGCGTCAGCAAAATCCCGGTGGACCACGCAAAGCCGAGCAGGCCCGCGGTGGCGATCATGCCCTCCAGCAATCGCCAGTTCTTCGGCAGGTTGAAGACACTGCCGACCGTCGTGTATTCCAGAAAGGCAAAGTAGGTTGCCGTGCTGTAATTCGGGAAACAATGTTTCCACTGGAAAAAACCGGCCCACACCATCACTTCGAGAATGTGCACGAGCACGATCAGCCAGCTGGCCAGGATGAGATTGCCGATCCCGGACAGGAAGGAGCTGTGGCCAAATTTTTCCTTGAAACTAATGCTGCTGTTCAGCGTCAGCAACATGCCGAGAGCATGCATGACCAGCGTGGCCGCGACTAGGATGATCCCCCACAGAATCTCCTCGGAGGAAGTGATGTAAGGTGGTTCGCTGAGGGGAGGATTCATTACTCAGTCGTTGCCGCCTCGCCTACCAGCTTTGAAACTTAGTTGCATGCTTGGATTATTTGCCGGAGGGGCGCGACATGGCAATCTTCAAACCCGGCCGCCGCGCTGCTCATTTGACGGCGCCATCCGCCCGTCCGCTCCGGTCTGCGGGAGCGGCGCCCAAGTCGGTCATCAATTTTTTGAAATCCGGATTTTGATAGAGCAACGTGTGCGCGGCGACTCTTAGTTCGTCCACCACCTGGTCACTCAAACTAAAGGTAGTCGGCAGACTCAGGAAATACTCCGCTTCCGACGGTCTACTGAATTGTTTGAAGCCCAGGTCGATGGCATAGAAGGAAACTTTGTTTTTCAGGTCCGGACGGTTGCGCAAGTTTTTAATCTCGCTCTGCAGCCACGCGAGCGTATCGGCCGAATAATGCTCCATTGTCCGGGCGTCGGCGGCGAGCGCGACCCGAATTGACCCCGGTGTTTTCGCCGTTTGATCCCAGCCTCTTTCATGATGCACCGTGGCGTTAACGGAGATGAAAATCACCTTGCGAACTTTTTCCGGCCAGGTCGGGCCCGCCAGTTCCGGGTTCGACTCCAGCAGGGAAATGACATCCAAATACGCCCGCAGCCCCAGATTGTCGGAAACGCCGCCATCCACCATATGCAGATACGGATAGTTGGTGGCATTCAGAAAGGTGCTCAACGCCGCGGCTTGCTGCCCCGCCGCCCCGGCATCGGCGCCATACTGTTTCGCGACCCAGGCAGGGGTCGTCACCGGGTGCTGGCCGGAATAATTATTGAGCGTGATGGGGGTCAGCAGGCCCGGAACGGCGGAAGAGGCGGCGACAGCCCGGGCGAGAGAAAAAGTATCCAGGTCCGAAGCGAGCACGTCAAAAAAATGCTGGGTGAACGAGAGTCGCGTGCCCGTCGCGATGTCGGTGCTGTTGATGATCAAGTAGGGGCCGTCGTTGGTAGCAAGCTCATGAAACCGGGCGTTCTTGAACAGGATTTGGTCGTAATATTTTGCGGCCAGATCCGACCGGCCATAAGTGGAGGACCAAAGTCCCGGCCAATGCAGCGGATTGAGCACCTGACCCAGTAGCGCTAGGTCAATGTTCCGTTTCAAGAACGCCGACTCGAACAGGCCAAAGGTCCGATCGCCGTAGAGTCCATAGGCAGCGGCGGTCATGCTTCCGCCCGATACCGATGAAATGACATCCACTTCATCCAGCAGCCGGCGTCGCTTCCCGTCCACCTCGAAAGTGATGTCCCGCAACGCTTCGAGCAAACCGTAGGAAAAGGCCGCCGCCCGAGTCCCGCCGCCGGAGAAGGCTAGCAAGAACAGAATTTCGTCGGAGTTGTTCGAGCGTTTGTGATTTTGATAATAATACCCATCGGCCCGGTTGGCGGTCTTCGGCGCATTCACGGGATAGTGGGCGCAGCCGACGACACCGACCACCACCAGCACTGAGAGGACGACGCGAAGCGCCGGGTGAAAAATTCCAACTGCGGTCCTGGCCCCGGACGTACGAAGGCTCAAATCTCCGGATGTTGGCCCGCCGTTACGGTGGGAAGTCTGCGGCGCTTTTCGTCGGCCGCTGCCATTCCAGAAGATGCTCATTTGGCTAGTACTCATATTTGTCGTCGCGCAAAAAGCGGCCCCAATCAGCCGGCAGCAAGCAGTCGCCATCACGAAATACAGCGAACGAGTGCCCGGAAACCACAGCCTCAGGGTTTGCTTCAAGCGTTCGGTAGGATCATGGGTGAAACTTCAATTGCCGAGGTGCTTCCAGGCATTACGCATGGGGGTGCTCGGAATCCGGATCATCCCGCTGAAAGGTTCATCCAGTTCCAGGATCAGGAAGAGGCAGCCGGCCACCGAAAGCGACGCCACCATCAGCGCCACGACGACGGTGCCGTTTGGCGGTGCGAACAGTCCGAAACTGGTGAAAATGACCGCGAGCCATGCGCTGACGACGACCAGCAAAGGCGTGGAGATTGAACTCCCTGCCTGCTCGAAGAGCAGCCAGCGCATTTGCCCGAGTTCAGTGACGATCTGGACCACTTGGGCCTTGAGGATTCGATGTTCCTCGTCCGTCGGTGCCATTTTTTGCACCGCCTGGTACAACGCCAATCCGCGGGAACGGCTGGGATCCAAGCGGGCGGGTTGATCCTTCTCGTCCGGCCACATGCTGGCCAGCCCCTCCTCGACGGAGAGCCGCAGTTCCGTCCGCGCATCCGCTGCGGCGGACCCGTAAATGGCCAGCACGCGGTCCAGGAAAGCGATCTTGGCGGACATTTGAATGACGCCATTTTTCTGTGTGTCGTACGCTCCTTTGGCGGAAGCGACCAGCAAGCCAAGTATCAGTGCCGTCATCGTCGCCACCAAGCCCATGGCCAGCTTGACCACATCCTTGGTGTCCGCGTTCAGATGCGGATCGGGGAGGGTGGCGCGCAAACGCAGACCCAAAAGCGCGCCGCCGAAGGCGCCGGCAAATACAATCGCTCCGACAATAATGGGGCTCATGTTGCAAATCTACCTCGGCGACGGGCCCAGTGAATGCGGGTGACTCGCCATCGCCGATGTGAACCATGGTTCAGGATACATGGCTGGATTTGGGTTCCGAAGCGGGATCATGGTCATGGGTGGATTTGTGCGGTGATTCGGGCCCGGATTCGTGCTCGGAGCCGGGAGCCGGTTCGTGCTTGAATTCATGTGTTGATTCGTGCGGTTCATGTCCCGACGCATGCGTTTCCGGGGTTGATTGGCCGTGAGCCGAATGTTCACCGTGCCCAGAATGTTCGGCATGGGAAAGCTGGAGGCCTTCCTTCGCCATGCCTTCCAGGATCCGGAGCGTGACCTTTTCGTTGAACATGGCGAAGGCGATGGCGTTCGGTGAATTATAATAATAGGTGACCGTGACCGCCACGGCGCCGTCGCTGAAACCAATCTGGACGGTGGGCGGGAATTTGGGATCCAGACCTTCATGGTTTTCCAGAATGCTCCGGACGAACGTAGCGAAACTACGGATTTTTCCAGGCGGGGTGTCGGCGCGGAGGCGGAGCACCTCCTGCTGGCGCAGGTGGCTTCGGCTGCTGATGTTTTTTGAATCGAGCCGGGCCATCTCCTCGTTCGAGATGCTCACGACATGGCCGTTGGCATCGCGAAGCCGGGTGGAGCGCAGACCCACCGACTCCACCTTGCCTTCGTGCCCCTTGATGCGAATCTGATCACCCACTTGGAACGGCCGGTCCAGGAGAATCATCAAGCTCCCAAAAAGATTTTTCAATGTGTCCTGCGCGGCCAGTGCCACCGTCAATCCGCTCACGCTGACACCGGCGACGAGGGTGGTCAGCGGCACCCCCAGATACCTTCCGCCCTCGAACACCGCCACGAGCGCGCCGGCCACGCCGATGGCGCGGATGATTAACTGCGCCAGCTGCGCGTTTAACTGGCGCGGCTTGAACCAGGGCAGCGCCATGATCGCGATCGCCAGCCGGTTCGTCACGCCCAAGATCACCACGACCAGTGCGCCGAGGGAAACCAGATCCAGCGCGAAATCGAGCAGGGCGAACAGCCGGCCCGTAATGAAGACCTGTTCGGAAAGGAAGTCCGTCGCCGACTGCGGCAGGATCACGGCGAAGACCGGGAACACGATCGCCAAGTAATAGCCCGCTCCGTGTTGGCCCCGGGACCAGCGGCCTGTGAGGCGGTAGATAAGGACCATGATCCCGGCGGTGACCGTGAGGGTCAAAACCAACGCGCACCACTGCCAGACGGCCTGACCGCCGTAGCGCGCTTGCATCGCCCACGGCAACGCGCGAATGAATGAGCGAGGGATCATCCAGCCCGGTTCGGACACGAAGAGTTCATACAGCCCCACGCTCGCACCCGGCTTATAAGGGAGGTGTTTCACACGCTCGTAAAATTCCGGCGCCCGCTCGTCCATCTCCGAATTGAATACCCACTGGCCCGCGCGCAATCCCTCCTTGAGGCGGACCAAGCTGATCTCCGTCTGCGGGATCGTCCATTGGCTTAAGCCGTCCGTGGTGGTCGCAACCATGGCCGCGTCGGGAATCAGCTCCCACGGCGGCAACTCCACCCGGTCCAGGACCTCTTTCATGAACACCGCCGTCTCCCGGCCGACATTATTCCGCACGGAGGGCGCGATGTCGTTCAGGTCGAAGAACTGATGGGCCACGCGGGCGATCGCCTCGCGTTGCGCGCGATCATGATTCGTGTGGCCGCCCGATTTCCAGTGAGTATGAGCCTGGTTCATCAGGGCCAGAAAATTCGTGAGCGTGGCACGCGGGCTCGACAGGTCGGGTGGAGCGAGCGGATGCGCCCCGTCTTGCGCGCGCGCGGCCCCGGCAGCAGCCAGTGCCATGGTCAACAGGACGAGGCGTGCGGTTCGGCGGAATGATTGCATAGTTAGTGCCCTGGTCAGTGTCGGTATGCTAGTCGTCGCCGGGTGGTTACAGCAAGGGGACTTCCTTGGTCGCATAGCGTCAGGTTAATATTCAGAGGAACTTGTCGATCCGCTACCACGGCAGAAGGTCGTGGGTGCGGTGCGGTGCCTCAGCTGTCCCTTGATTGGGCTACCACTCGGGTCGAGGAATGTTGAAAGCAAGGTTTAACCTTTTGCGCGCCGCCTAACAATTCGAGGCGAGGGGGCGGCCGGTGCGATTATCCGCTGCCTGGTACGTACCTGAATGGACCTTACCGGAGCGCAGCGCGGGCTGGCTTTGCCGTCATCCCGCCGCGGTTAGCTCTTCAAAAGTTCTTCCAACCGTTCCTTCAAGGGATCCTTCGGTGACTGGATGGCATCGGCGGCCAGAAGCTCAATGAAAGCCGGGACTCCGGAAAAAGCCGTGGCGGCCTCAATCAAGTCGTCAGCCGGCCGGAACGAAGTCAGACTCGAGGTCAGGGTCACAATCGGTAGGCCCTTAAGCTCGGGCGGGGTCTCGATTTTCAATTCGTAGCGGAGATCTTGAAAAAGCCGATTCAAACCCGGGTTGCGAACGAGCAACAGTCGAAGCACGAGCGCGTTGAGGGCGAACTGGCGCAGATGTTCGGGCCGCACGACTTCCTTGCCGCCGAGCACGCCCTTGACTTGGGTTAAGGAGTAGTGGGTGCGATAGTTCACCACCCACCGGACCGGACACGCCATGGTGATGGGCTTGCCCTGGACTTGGTGCACATATTCCAAGGGGTGTAATTCCAGCGCGCTGCCCACCAACGTAAGCCAATTAGGGTCCAGCGTCTCGGGCAGGTCGTACGGTTTGGCGGAGAAGGGGGCGTAGCTCTGTCGCAGTTCGACCAACGCACGTTCGTCGCCGGACACCTCGGTTTTGCCGCCCGCATATTTGCCGAGCATGCGTTCGGGCGCGAAGAGTGGGCGCAAGGTTTCGAGATGCGTAGTGATTTGCTCCTTCAGAAACCGTGAAACCGCTTCCGTTTTTCGACGCAGCTCCGGAAGCGCATGCAGGGACAAAGCCGGTCCAGTGGGTTCGCTCATATCCCCGGATAACTAACATAGGTGGCCGTTTGTTGAGAAGCATAATTGTCAGCCCCCAAAGTGTCGGATCGCATTTAACGACTGGCCCCACCGGGCGTTGGTAAGCGGAGTGCCGATCTCTGATCCGGCGCGCTTCCGGGCGATCCATCATCCCGCCGGGTCAGAGGCCGGTGCTCCGGGAGCAAAGTCAAATTGCGCCCGAGGCGCCGAGGCGACGGTTGCCCCGCCCGTAGATCCGGGCAAGAGAATTTCCGCCCAAGGCCGTATGAAAGTTCACCGACGATTGAGAGCGGGCGCAGGCCGCGGCAGTCAGGCTCGACCTGGAGGATCGCCTAAACCGCCTTTCCGGCGAGGACAGCATGAAAAAGCGTTCGTGATACTCGGCCGCGCCTGATTGTCGTAGACGTCGTCGGGTTCCAGATTTAGCGGAATTGCCGCTTCCAAATTGTAATATTTTGCGTCTTGCGGCGGCGTCCCGCTTGGTTCAGGCTGCGGTAAATTCAATCTAAGCTGGCTTATGTCACTTGAACTGGAACTCCAAAAATACCCCAAAGAAGTCAAATTGAAGGACAACTCGAAGGTGAAGTTGCGTCCGCTCAAGCGGGCGGATGAAAAAGACTTTCATGCCTTGTTCCTCACCATTCCGGAAGCTGAGCGCATGTTCATCAAACATCGCGTCACGGATGTCACGGTCATTCACGATTGGTGTGTGAACATTGATCTCGGGCGCAACCTGCCGTTGCTGGCCGTGGGCGATGGAAAAATTCTCGGCGTGGCCACGTTGCACCAGCAGCTGGGCGGCTGGAAACGCCATATCGGCCGGGTGAGCGTACTCGTGCAGCCAGCGGTGCGGGGCCGTGGCGTCGCCCGCTCGCTGGTGCAGGAAATTGTGGACATTGCCCGCGCTACGGGCCTGGAAAAGGTCGAAGCCGAATTTATCGGCGGCCAGGATACGGCCATCCACATGTTCGCCATGCTCGGCTTCAGTGAATTGCTCCGGCTCGAGGAATACGTTAAAGACATGCAAGCCAACTCCCACGACTACGTGCTGATGGGCTTGGATTTGAAGACTGACGAAGAGTACACGAGCGCGGGCGGGTAACCCCAGGGCGGCTCGCCGAGCGTCGAGCGCGGAATTGACGGGGCTCGGGAAAGTTTCGCTGCCCTTCCGCGGTCCCGAAGCGTCCTTCCGCAGTTTGCATCCTGAAATGCCTCCCGCCATCTGTCCTCACTGCGGCGCCCAAGTGCCGGCCCAAGCGCAGGTCTGTCCGGAGTGCGGCGCGGATGAAGCGACTGGGTGGTCGGAGGCAGCTCGCCACGACGGACTGGACCTGCCCGACGAATCCTTCGACTACGAGGAATTTACCAAGCGCGAATTCGGTGGCGTGCCGACGCGCCCGCACGGCCTGCCTTGGTATTGGTGGCTCGTGGCGTTGGGGTTGGTGGCGGGCTTGTGCCTGGTTTGGCTGCGATGAACGCGCCGACGCGTCGTTTCCGCTCCGGTTGAACTGAACCCGCTGTTTTCCATTTCTTTTTTTCACTGGAAAGCCCCGGACAAGATCCGGATTGAGCGGATAATTTGGATTCACCGGCATCTCGTTCCGCAGCTTCCGCACCCTCGCCTCCAGCACCGCCGGGGTCGGTATCGTCAGCCGACGACGCCAATTAATTTGTCTCCGAATAACTTGCCAGCCTGCAATCGCTCCGGCATATCCAGCCTATGACAATCGGAAGACCCGCCAGACTTAAATCCCTTTGCGCGCGGTCTCTTGCCTTCGGCTTGCTTACCTTCGCGGCGACATTCGGTCACGCGGCGGCGAGTTATGTACCCTCCACCACCTCGCCGCCCAAAGTTCTGCGTGAATTTCGCGGCGCTTGGATCGTGACGCTGGCCAACATTGATTGGCCGTCCAAACCCGGCTTGACCGTGGCCGAACAACAGGCGGAGCTGATCACCCTGTTGAACTACGCCGTGAAGCTGAAGCTCAACGCGCTGATCTTCCAGGTCCGCCCGGCGTGCGATGCGCTGTACGCCTCGAAACTCGAACCGTGGTCGGAATATCTCACGGGTGCGATGGGCAAAGCGCCGTCCCCGTTTTGGGATCCGCTGACGTTCGTCATCGCCGAAGCCCACCGTCGCGGACTTGAGTTGCACGCGTGGTTCAATCCTTACCGCGCACACTATCCCAAATCCTGGTCGCCCATCACGGCCACCCACATCAGCCGGACCCGGCCGCAGTTGGTCCGCAAATACGGCAACTATCTCTGGCTCGATCCCGGCGATCCCGCGGTGCAGGACTATTCGCTCAAAGTGGTCATGGACGTAGTCAAGCGCTACGACGTGGATGGCGTAACCTTTGATGATTATTTTTATCCTTACCCGGAAAAAGGAAATGACGGCCAGGAGCTGACCTTTCCCGACGACTCCAGTTGGCGGCATTATGGTGCGGGGGGCCGGCTGAGCCGTGACGATTGGCGTCGCGAAAACGTGAACGTCTTTATTGCGCGCACGTATCAAACCATCAAGGCCGCGAAGCCATGGGTTAAATTTGGGATCAGTCCGTTTGGCATCTGGCGCCCGGGCAACCCAGCGCCGATCAAAGGCCTCGACGCCCAGGCCAAGCTCTACGCCGATGCGCGCAAGTGGCTGCAACATGGTTGGGCGGATTATTTTGCCCCGCAGCTGTATTGGGCCGCCGATGACCGCGAACATAGCTTTCCGGTCCTGCTGGGCTGGTGGACCGAACAAAATGAAAAACACCGTCACCTCTGGCCGGGACTGAATGCGGC
>JANXWY010000377.1 GCA_025350905.1 Verrucomicrobiota bacterium | reverse complement strand
CCTGGCTGGAGGACGTATCGGAGGGCCGGGCCAGGGACTCAGCCCGCGTTTCGTTCCGCGGCTCGCGACCTTCGTCTTCGCGTGAGCGCGGTCCGCGTGTGGGGCGTTGTTGAAACTGCCGCAAGGCGCGCCGCAGCGATTCAATCTCCCGTTCGTCCGTGGTTTTCTGGCGCTCGGCGAGTTCAGTCAGTTCCAAAACATCCTCCATCTGCTCCAACGCATGCCGGAGGGCTTCCACGATTTCCGAAATCTCGGCGATGGCTCGAGTGACGGCGGAGCCATGCTGTGCCGTTTCACGTTCACTGGCGACTGCCCTTGCCACCTCGGGCTGGGGCCGGACGGGTCGCTCGATCCGTCCCGGTCGGGCCGGGCGCTCGACGCGCTCGGGCCGCTCCACTCGCTCAAGGTGGCCCGGATGATCCGGTGGCTCTACTCGCTGCGCCGGTTCGGCGGATTCGGCTGGTTCCGCCGACTGGGCAGGAATCATCGGAGTGGCCTCGCTCGTGACCGGTCCGCCGGAAACGGCGCCTGCCGCGGGTGGGCGCAAGGTGCGACTTCGGCCGCGACCTCCCCGACGACCGCGACGACGGCGCGGAGGCAAGGCAGACTTGGATGCTTCACTCTCTGACATGTGCCGAAACCTTGCGCGGAATATTCCCAAATGGAAAGGAATTTGTGCCCGCGAATTCGTTGGACGCACGACCCGGTGTTTTCCAGAATCCGCATCCGTCATGAAACCCACGGTTTTTTTTGCACGCGGGCTGGTCGTTGCCTTCTCAATGCTCACCGCCATTTCAGCTGCGCTTGCTCAGGCGGCGAGCAATCCGCCGCCCGCCACGCGTCGGCCCAGCATTATTTTCATTCTGGCCGACGATCTGGGTTATGGGGATTTGAGCTGTTACGGCCAGAAGAAATTTACCACGCCGAATCTCGACCGCATGGCGGCGGAGGGAATCCGGTTCACGAGCTTTTACGCGGGCAGCACGGTTTGCTCACCGTCACGCGCCGCACTGATGCTCGGCCAGCACACGGGACATCTCAATCTGCGCGGCAACGGTAACCACCTCACGCTGTTGCCGGATGAAATCACGGTGGCGGAAATGCTAAAGAGTTCCGGCTATCGCACGGGTCTGATCGGCAAGTGGGGACTGGCCGAAGAAGGTCTGCCCGGGGTGCCGCAGAAAAAAGGATTCGACGAATTCGTTGGCTACTTGAGCAACACCGAGGCGCACGATTATTACCCGGAATATTTGTGGCGCTACGATCCGGCGGGAGCCGGAAAAGAAGGTTACGATGGAAAGGTTCAGATCGCAGGAAATGCGAGCGGTCAAAAGGAAAAATATATCCCGGACCTTTGTACACAGGCGGCGTTGAATTTTATCCGCATCAACAAACCCGATCAGTTCAACCACTACCGGCCGTTCTTCCTCTGCCTGAACTACACCATCCCGCACGCCAACAATGAGGAAGGCCGTCGCACCGGCAACGGGATGCAGGTTCCCACCGACGCGCCCTATTCCAGCGAGCCATGGCCTCAAGTCGAAAAAAACAAGGCGGCCATGATCGCACGCATGGACACGGACATAGGCAGGGTTCTTGCCAAGTTGAAGGAACTGAAAATTGAAGATGACACCGTGGTTCTGTTCAGCAGCGACAATGGCCCCCGTGCGGAGGGAGGGGTGGACCCGAAATTCTTCCAAAGCGCAGGTCCGTTTCGCGGGCACAAGCGCGACCTGACCGAAGGCGGCATCCGCGTGCCATTGATTGTGCGCTGGCCGGCGCGGATCAAAGGCGGACAAGTCAGCGACGCGCTCTCAGCATTCTGGGATTTTCTACCGACCGCAGCCGACCTCGCCCAAATCAAACCGCCGTCCGGATTGGACGGCATTTCGCTTCTGCCGTTGCTACTGGGCGAAACACAAACCAACCGGCACGATTCGCTCTACTGGGAATTTCACGAGCGCGGCTTCCAACAAGCCGCGCGCATGGGCGATTGGAAAGCCGTACGACCGCAAGCCGGCGAGCCGCTGGAGCTTTACAACCTCAAGACCGATATTGCCGAGAAGGAAAACGTCACGCAGGACAACCCGGAAGTCGTGGCAAAGTTCGAGGCCTATTTCAAGACGGCACGGACCGAATCGCCCAACTGGCCGATCAAGAAACCGGAGCAGAAATCCGCGAAGGG
>JANXWY010000373.1 GCA_025350905.1 Verrucomicrobiota bacterium | reverse complement strand
ACCGGTTAGTGGCTTCGGCATGCCCAAGGTGTAGAAAGTCGTCTTGCCGATGTCCAGTCATTTTCCACTAACCTCCTCCTCACCTGCGGCTTGCTTATCCCAGATGAAACACCCCTGCCTCAATGTTCATTAATGTTCATTTTTTCATTGTCGGCTAATGCGAATGCTTTAATAATCCACCGACCCGGAAGAGCGCGTATGTTTCAGAACTTAAAGTGACCCGGTCGCCGTTCGGTTGAAGTTACGGTGGCCGGCAACTGAGTGCCGGTGGCGAACCACAATCTTTGCGCTCGTCGGGTTACCAGATTATGCCCCGTGATGGTCGAAATCGGAAAGATGAGGACCCAGAGGGGTTGAACCTCGCACGGTCGCTGCGCGACTGTCTCGCCTCTGGGGTAATGGTGGTCAACGGGCGCGCGCAGATCATCTCCGCCACCCCAGAAATCGAACGGCTGCTTCACCTGGCGCCCGGCAAGACGGTTAACGCGCCGCTCGCGTTGCTGCCCCACCCGCTCCAGAATGTCGTGCGGGAAGCCATCGCCAGCAGAGCCACCGTTATTCGGGATCAATTGACTCTCACGCTGGCGGGTAACCACTCGCGAAATTTCCACGTCACCGCCCAACCGATTCAACATGAAGCCGGTTCGCTTGAGGTGGTAGTAGTCCTCAGCGACGTGACCAGCTTCGCCCAGCTCGAAGAAGGGATCACCCGCCTCGACCGCCTCGCCACGCTCGGCACCCTATCCGCCGACATGGCCCACGAAATCAAGAATGCCCTGGTCGCCGTAAAAACCTTCGTGGATTTATTGCTGGAAAAACATCACGACGCCGACCTCGCGGGAGTGGTCGGGCGGGAAATGCGCCGGCTGGACACTATCATGCGCCAGATGTTGCGCTTCAGCGGCAAGGAGCGTTCTGACCACGGCCCCGTCCACCTGCACGATGTACTCGAACATTCGTTGCGCATGGTGCAGCATCAGCTCGCGGGAAAATTTATTTCGCTCAACCGCTCTTTTAACGCGACGCCCGACGCCGTGCATGGCGATGACCGTCAGTTGGAACAGGTGTTTGTAAACCTCCTGCTCAACGCCGTCGAAGCCTCCGGCCCCAACGGCTCGCTCACCGTGGCCACCGAATTGATCGCCGCCACGACCCCCCGCCGCGGCCAGCCCCATGTGCGTGTCACCGTCGCCGACACCGGCATGGGCATCGCCGCCGAAAATCTGGACCGCCTGTTCGAACCCTTCTTCACCACCAAACACCACGGCACCGGCCTGGGCCTGCCGATCACGCGCCGCATCGTTCACGAACACCACGGTCATATCACGGTGGAAAGCAAACCGAATATCGGAACTACGTTCAGCATTCTCCTGCCCGCTGGCGACCAGACCCATTGAAACCGGGCCATGCGCCGCCGTTTCAAAATCGCGATTCTCAGCGACGTCCATTACGCCGGCCCCACTGAAAGCACCGCGGGCGATGATTACGAAACTCGGGACCTCGAACCGCGTTGGCTCCGCCTCCTCCTGCGACTCTATCGCGAGCACATCTGGCTGCGCTATCCGCTCCGGCAAAATCCGCAACTGGACCGCTTTCTCGCCGGAGTCGGCGACGCGGATTGCGTCATCGCCAACGGGGACTACGCCTGTAACGTCGCCGGCGTCGGTCTGAGCGACGACGGCGCGCTGGAGAGTGCGCAAGCCTGTCTGGGCAAACTCCGGGAGCGCTTCGGGGGGAAGCTGCTGGTCAATTATGGCGACCACGAACTCGGGAAGCTCCGCCGCTTGGGCACGCGCGGCGGGCTGCGACTCCAGAGCTGGCGCCGGGGTTGTGAAGAACTCGGACTACGACCCTTCTGGCAGCTCGAGCTGGGCAATTACGTGTTGTTAAACTGCGTGTCCACCCTCGTCGCCCTCCCTCTCTTCGAGGCCGACCTGCTGCCCGCCGAGAAGCCGGCGTGGGACCAACTGCGGGAAGAACACCTCACCACAATCCGCGCCGCCTTCATCGCCCTGCGGCCCGACCAACGAGTGCTGTTCTTCTGTCATGATCCGTCGGCGCTTCCCTTTCTCGGACGGGACGAAATCGTGCGGGGAAAACTCCCCCAAATCGAACGTACCATCATCGGCCATCTCCACTCGCCGCTCTATTTGCGCCTGAGCCAATTGCTTAGCGGATTGCCGGCCATGCAATGTTTTGGTCATTCCGTCCACCGCATGAGCCGCGCGTTGAATGAAGCCCGCGCCTGGCGCGATTTCCGGTTACTGCTCTGCCCCTCGCTCGCAGGCATCGAGCTGCTCAACGACGGCGGCTACTGTACCGCCGAACTCGACTCCGCAGCGCAAGCGCCCGCCCGCTTTCAATTCCACCCGCTGCCCCGCTGAGGAAATTTTTATTTCCCGGGCCGATGAAGTGGCGCCGGACCTTCACACGAGGATTTATTCAAGCACCGCCCATAAGAGGTGAGAGGCGGGGGCTTTTGACCAATTGGCCGAGCCACACTTTGTGGCTGGTTCGACTCAACGGAGAGAACGGAAGTTCGCCGGCGATAGGACTTCAAATGTATTTTGAAGTGACCAGGCGGAAAAGGAAGGTGTCGCGTGACTGCGGTTTCCAGCCCGTGGCGTTTTGTCATGGCTGGGGGGCGAGATCGGCAAGCGGACTCCGTTCCGAGCCATCAATTCGGAAAACAAGCTCCCGGCATTGGATAATGCGTAATTTCCTTCGTCGCGCCGCGCCAAATTTCTATTTTCAGCCGGCTGGTTATTCTCAACTTCCCGCCACGAAACCATTTTGGTAGCGACGACCCAGTAAAACCGCGACGCGCGCGAGCCGATCACTTCGCTGGTATCCCGCCAGCTATGCACGGGCCGTTACCGTGGCGCGACGGAAACGGTAAACATCCCGAGCACGGCGCGTAACGCGGGCACAAGGAACTCATGCCCCCTACTCCGCTGAATTCTTTCGGGGCGTGGCTTGGCAGTCGAGAATGAGCGGGCGGGCCAGGAGGCCGGGAGCGTAACAAGGATCGGGTTGTGTTTGGCAGGGGTCCACTGGGTGGCGCTCATTGCATTTGTGGTGAAATGTAATTCGAAGGCGCAGCAGACGATGGTCGACTCCACGCCACCGGTAGCAGTCCGGGGGAAGTCGTCAGGTCAGCTTTCGCTCAGGACCGGCAGGATTTCCAGTTTACCGTTGGCATCGCTGATTCGGAAACCAAGCAACAGACCGTGGAATTCTGCCTTGGCAGCCTGAAACTTTTCCGAACTGGAAATCAGCTTGAACTCCAGCACGCCAACGGGTGAGGGAATGAAGGCCACTTGGGAAACACGCAACAGCCCATCCGCGCAAAAGGAAACTTCGAAGGCGGGCCCGCTTTGATTGGCGGCCGTCAGTGAAAATTCCTCCCGAATTTTCAAGTCACCGGGCCCGGCCGTGAGCCAGGCACGGCAAAGGTCCGCATTGAGAGAGGCGGCGGCGCTACTGCCCGCCGCCGCGACGCGAAAACTCAAAATGCAGCTGCAGTCGCGGTTCACCAACACCACCTGGTCCGGGCTGGCCAGAATCGCGCGAAATCCCTGGGGCGCAACCAGCATCAGCCGCCGACCCTCAACGTTCATGAATACGCGCCGATGCTGTTCCCGCCCGATTACTTCGCCGTCCCGCACGCAAGCATTGAGGGCGGTGGGCTCGGATCGCGCCGCCTCAGCCGCCACGGCGCGGCCGGCGGGCTCGGCCAAGAGTCCGAGGCCGCAGACACTGGCGAGGGCCAGCAGCATGGTTTTAGGGGACAACACTGTAATTGACGGTATTGGGCGGTGGCACGGCCCAGTTATAACGGATGGGTACGAGCGCGCACGGCATGCCGGGCGGCTGCCGGGCCGGGTTGTCGAAATTGGGGTCAAAACTGAATTTGCGCGTCGGCGGATTGTAATACGTACCCGGGTTCACAAACCGGGCGGTCGCCTTGGTGCTGTTGTACAGATTGATGATTGAGGTGTTCAGCCACAGAGTGCTGGCGGACCAATCTTCGAGCAGGCGCGGCAAATTGTGGACCCCACCGCTGAAAGTGGTTGAACTCGTGCCGGTGGAAGGAACGATGCCGGTCAAAATCGCGGCATTGACGGTGTTGGTACTTGTGGCATCGCGGGAACTGTACGATCCAGCACTGGCGGAATCCTGCCAGCTCGAGGAGAGAATGGTCAGCGCGTCCGACATGAATGCGCTGGGCACCGTGGCAGTCGTATTCGTCGTCCCGAAGAAGGCGGCGTTGGTGGAGTTGTAATTGCCCAAAACGTAAAGCGGATTGGGCGTGGCAATGCTCCACCCCAACCCGCCGTTGTTGGGCAGAATTGCGCCGTTAGCGACCCGGATCGCGGAAAGTTGGGAGGCGGAATTGGTGCGATTGTCCGCCACATAAAGAATCGTGGGAAAGGTGCCGGAGCCGGGCGGGAATTTGGTCACTACGGTGCTGTTCGTGAGAATCCATTTGGCGTACTTGCCCACATCAATTTGGGTGTTCACGATGGTTTTGTTCTCCCGCTGATCTGTAAAGCTATTCGTCAGAGACAAAAAAGGAAAGTCGCCGGCCAGGACGGTCGCATTCGACAGGGCGGAGGCATTGGTGAGGTAGCTGGTAATGGTGAGCGGGGCCGGATCCGCGCCGGGGACCTGGCCGGCGACACTGACCTGAATTCGCGCCGTCACTACCGTGTTACTGACCAGCAACACCACTTGCGCCTGGTTATACAATCGTTGCTGGCCTTGAACGGAATTCACCACCTCGCCGGCCGGCGGCAAGTCGATAAGCGTATGCGTGTTGGTCATGTTAATGTTCAGCGTGAGCGCCGGGACGTTCGTCGAGTAAGTCGGTTTACCGGTGAAAACCCCCAAACTGCCCCAGGGCCCCTGACCGTTATTGGCCGGGGAGGTCAGCGTGCCTGTGGTGGTGACGGTGTCGTTGAAGGTGATCGTCGAGCCCGAGCCGGTATAAATACTGGAGTTGGCATGAACGCGCCCATTCACAATCATCGTCGCGGCGGTGCTGAACTCCAGCAAGTTCGTGTTGTAAAAGATGGCGTGATCCGTGAGCGGTATGAGTGCCAGCAGCACATCCACTTGGGCCGCCGCGGTCATGGTCACCGAGCCGCTTAGGTTCTTGGCGTTCGAAACGATCCGATACACGGGCGCATTCACCGCCGACTTGTTGGCGTACTGCGAAGGCAGGGGGCCGCTGTAGTTCGTCAGCAGATTCACGTAGGTCCGGTTCGCGTTGCCCTGGCCATCGGAAAATTGAAATTGGTTCCAGTACTCATTCTCGGCGGCGGTCGGCACGTTGGTGCGGTAAAGCGGAAGGTTGGCCGCGACGCTGCCCAGGCCGAACCCGACAAAATCGTAGGCCAACCGCGCATAAATTTTTTCCACGGCCGCTTCCGCGGCGTTGACATTTACGACATAGGTATTGTTGCGATTGTTCAGGTTCGCAACGGTGCCGGTGCGTTGCATGGTGGCGGCCAGGATGATGAGGCTCACCGCGATGAGGCTCATCACCATGAGAAGTGCATAACCGGCCGAATGATTGCGTGGGCAGAAACGGTTTGTTTTCATGGTCCGTCAGGAACGTGCGGAGTGGCCTTGAACTCCAGCTTGTAATAATCGTACCGCAGCCCCGGCCCCACCTGGGTCAGGGGGTATTGGTATTGGGCGAATTCGAGCAGGACGCTGATCACGCCCTTGTGAGTGCGATCCGTCTGCGTGACTCCGCGATAGTTTTCGGCGCGGAACGACATACTGTTCGCCATGACGTTCGTCAGACCACTGGCAATCAGCGTGGGTGCCGGGAGCGGCGATCCGCTATGTTGGCGATACAGCTTGTGCGCCGTGGTATCAAAGTAATAGACGATGAACTTGGTGGCATCGGTGGTCATCTGCAATCGGACCGCGTTCCCCACCTGCGACGTCCCGTTCGCGTTCGCGGTGAAGTCATTGGCAGCGGTTCCATTCCCGATCTCGTAGATTTTGGCCGCGCGGATGTCGTCGGTGAGCTTGTCAAAGCCCCGTCGCGACTGGTCGCTCGCGCCCAGTTTGCTCTGCACTAATTCATCATAACGCTGACCAAAGAGGTGGAGCGAAATCAACCCCAGCGTCGCGAAGCTGAAGATGGCCATGCTGACCATCAACTCGACCAGAGTGAAGCCCGTCCGGGCCGAGGTCGGTGTCGGCTGGCCTGAACGCGCTATCCCAGGAAAATGTGTCATAAAGCGTTGGGGTCGCGATTGTCGGGCGCAAAGTAGGTCGCCACGGAATTCGTCATGTTCTTCGTGAGCGTGCCCGTGCGGAACGGCCAGACGGTGTCCACCTTCAGCATCTGTAGTTGCACCGGCGGGTTGGCGACATTGTTGAAATAAAACATTCGGAGCGTTACAAAATTGGTGGCCTGGATGACATTCGTTCCGGAATACGGCAAATCGAGAGTCGCGACCGAATAGCCCGACCCTACCCCAACCCCGGTTCCCGCGTTATACGCCCAAGTCCACCCCGTGAGATTCAGGTTGGTCAATTCGTTGCGCGAAGTCCCGGTGGAATAATCCCAGACCGCCGACCGCGCCTGTTCAATTTGCTGGACCGCCAGCGCTTGGGCCGCCAGCGAGTAACCGGACCACTCCGCCAACCGCGACGACTGGACGTAACCAGCTAAAATCCCGGCAAACACCAGCCCCGTCACCGCTACTGAAATCACCACCTCGGCCAGCGTGAAACCGCCGGTTATACAAAGCTTCTCGCAAGGGTTTGATGGAATGCTGCCACGAATCCCGACGGCTGTTGCCCGCTCCTTCGTCAAGTATGTCCTCATAAAGGCGACTTTTCTTAAACGTCACACTAATTAAGCATGACTTATGCCCATCCGACTGCCGCCTTCCGCGCCCGCCACCAGCAACAGAACCGTCCCAAGGCGGGGCCGAGGGCGTCCAATAACTGGATCGCCAGCGTGGAAGTCGGCGATTACCGAAAGCTGCACCGGCTTGCGACCGAGCTTCGGTTCCGCCGCCGACCGGCCATTTTACCAAACTGCCCCGCCGCCGGAGTCTGCCCAGCGCACGCACGGCGTTCGTAGCCTTGCTCAAGCGCAATCAAATTTGAGCCGCGCGACGGATGCGCAATATTGCGACCCGTTTAACGGTGGAAAATAATCCCCGCCCAGAAGCGACGCCGGCTCTCCACCGGACGATGGCTTGTTTTGCCCGGCACTCAAATCTATCTTGCCATCGTTGTGAAACACCCCGTCATTAACGTCGAAGAACGGATTGACCGCGTCGTGGGTCGCCGCACCAAGATGCCGGACGGGCTCTCAACCGCCACGAGCAACAAGGCCGAGGCCGGCGCGTGGCAAAAAGCGCTGGGCGGGCTGCGCATCCCGCGCGGCGTGGATCGATTCCGGACTCACGAGGAAGCTGACCAATGGCTATGGCGGATGATCACCCGGCCAACGAGCTGGAATCACGCGAGCCGACGGTGGCGGACTTGCGGGATTTGTGCCGCGAATTGAACCACCAGGGCGCCAAACATGTGGTCGTGCGGGAAGTGGATGGTGTGCCGATTCCCTTCGCCTCGCCGCGCTTGCTCTGGCGCATGGAATGAAAGTGGAGACGCGTCGCGAGCAGGACGCACTCGATTTGCTTTTCCTTCGCCAATGGTTCGCCGCACGCGGTGAAGCGTCGCCAAAGGTGTATGTAGCGAGTCACCGATTCGGCAATTTCCCATTTCCTCCCGCTCTGATTTCTCCCATCCTCCCCACCGCGACATTTCTATGGCCGACAAAACCAAACACCATTACGACGAAAGCAAGATCAAGACGCTGAGTTCGCTGGAGCACATCCGGCTGCGCACGGGCATGTACATTGGGCGCATCGGCAACGGCAATCATTACGACGACGGCTGCTACATCATGCTCAAGGAGGTCGTGGACAATGCGGTGGACGAATACATCATGGGGCACGGCAAGGAAGTCGAAATCAACATCGACGGCACGCGGGTGGCCGTCCGCGATTTCGGACGCGGCATTCCGCTGGGCAAGGTGGTGGATTGCGTTTCCAAGATCAACACCGGCGCGAAGTACAACGACGACGTGTTCCAATTCAGCGTCGGCCTCAACGGCGTCGGCACCAAGGCAGTAAACGCGCTCTCGAAGTCCTTCCGGGTGCGCAGCCATCGCGAGGGCGAATTTGCCGAGGCGACCTTTAAGATCGGAAAACTCAAGAAGGAGGATGCGGGTAAAACCAAGGAGCCGAACGGGACCTTCATCGAATTTGAGCCGGATCCGGAGATCTTCAAGGACTCGGAATTCAAACAGGAATACGTCGAGCGGCGGTTACGCCATTATAGCTACCTAAATACGGGGCTAAAGTTGATTTTAAAAACCTCGGCCACCCCCGAACCGAAGGTGTTTCAATCGCGCCACGGGCTGATGGATTTGGTGATGGAGGACATGGCGACTGATGGCAGCGAGCCCATCTACGCGCCGCTGCATTACGCGAGCAAGACGTTGGAATTCTGTTTCACCCACAGCAATTCTCGCTACGGCGAGACGTTTTATTCCTTCGTCAACGGCCAGTACACGAGCGACGGCGGCACGCATTTGAGCGCCTTCCGCGAGGGGTTGCTCAAGGCGGTCAATGAATACTGCAGCGGTAAATACGAAGGCGACGACGTGCGCGAGTGCATGGTCGGCGCGGTGGCGATCCGGCTCAAAGACCCGATGTTCGAGTCGCAGACCAAGAACAAGCTAGGCAACACGGAAATCCGCACCGAGCTGGTCAACAACGTGCGGCTGGAGTTGCTGCATTTTTTCCAGCGCAACAAACAAATCGCCGAAACGATCATGGCGAAGGTCGCGGACACGCAGCAGTTGCGGAAGGAATTGCAGGCGGTCAAGAAGCTCGCGCGCGACCGGGCCAAGGCCATCACGCTGCGCATCCCCCAGCTCAAGGACTGCAAGAATCATTTCGACCGGAAGAAGGAAAAGGGCCGGGGCACCATGGTGTTCATTTGCGAAGGCCAGTCCGCCGCCGGCTCGATCACGAGCTGCCGCGACGTGAACAACCAAGCCGTGTTCGTACTCAAGGGCAAGCCGCTCAACGTCTGGGATCTCAAGCGCGACATCATGTACAAGAACGACGAGATGTACAATCTCATGCAGTCGCTCAACGTCGAGGATAACACCGAGGGCTTGCGCTACGACAAGGTCATCCTCGCCACCGACGCGGATGTGGACGGCATGCACATTCGCAATCTGATGATCACGTATTTCTTCCGCTTCTTCGAGCAGCTCGTCCACGACGGGCATGTGTTTGTGCTGGAGACGCCGCTGTTCCGTGTGCGCAACAAGGCGAAAACGATTTATTGCTACAGCGAAGGCGAGCGCGACGCCGCCGCCACGGAGCTTGGCGGCAAACCAGAAATCACGCGGTTCAAAGGCCTGGGTGAAATCAGTCCAAAGGAATTCGCGCAATTCATTGGACCGGAAATGCGGCTGAGCAGGATCGAATACGCGCCCAAAGCCGAGTCCGGCCCGATCTTCAATTTCTACATGGGCAAGAACACGCCCGAACGCAAAGACTACATCATGGACAAGCTGGTGGTGCCGGTGGCGGAGTAGAGATCGATATTGTCCAAGCGCCAGACAATGTCAGTCGGGTAGAAAGGTGTCTCCATCGTTGGGCGGGACGGTGTGTTCAGTCCCACTTCGCCCGGTCGTCCGGCTCGAATGCGCAGCATCAAAGTGCACGGTAACGCTTGAATTCCCGGACGGGTTGTAAACGACGGTCCCGCCGGAGAAGTCACGCTCCCAGGCGCCATCAACGCGCTTGAACCCAGGTGTCTTTGGCCGTCCCAGTCCTCGGTTCCAGAAGGGATACCAGTCGTGTAGATGATCTGGAGTGGGCAGATCGTTTGGATCAGAAAACAGGCAATAGCCGTCAGACTGCGTCAGGGTTAGTGTGGTGACCGCACGCATCAACGAGTCGTCCGCCCGCGATTTATGAAACCAGGTCTCGACGCAGTTGATGCGTGGCGGGCGCAGGTTGATTTCGGCCCACCGCAAGGTATCAGAAATGCGCTGCCAGTCTGCCGCAGTTTTGCTGCGATAACATTCCATGAAGAGGCCGTTCACGTAGGGGGCGGTTCGGGGAATAACGCGATCATTCGCGTTGACCAGAATCAGTGCCTCCGGCCCGATGGCCTCGCGTACTTGCTGGATGAGCGCGGTGCGCGCATCGTCGTCGATCCACCAATCGAGCATGACGCCGTCAAAGACCCCACTCCGCACCAAGGCCCGGGCGCGTTTCGCCACCTGGGTGTGCCAGTCCGGGGACGGAACGTCCAGCAGCCGATAACCACCCTCGGCCCAACCCAGAATGAATTGACCCCGGTCATCCCGTTTCCACCACGGCGAGTCTTCAGGCAGGAATCCTGTTGGCGCATCGCGATAACGGACTTCGGCGAGCAGAACGAGATTTGAATTCAACGCGAGCAGGTCAGTCCGTTTCCGGCGAGCCGAATCCAAGCTGGTAGCCGTAAAAGTGTGGGCCATTCCCTCAAAAGCATTCGATGAAACCAGCCCCAAAGTGCCCGGATGCAGGAAGGCCAGGTCATGTTTGGCCAACATGGCGTCGGCATCGCGCCCAGCCAAGGGCGTCGCGCCATTCCACGCCTGGAAAACGGAGGGAAACGAGCGGGGCTCAATCCGCTGCACAACGGACAGCTCCCCAGCCGCCAGCCGGCACGCTGGAGACAGGAACAGCAGGAACAGCAGCCAGTTCAAGGGATAAATTGTTCGCGTTGGTGAGCTTCGATTCAAGCTTGAATACCAACCAAGCCGTTTGTCCTGGCAGCGGGGAACGGAACGCGGCAGAAAGATCACATCCGGATCCGTGCCCGGCTCACTCCAGCAACGCGACGCGCGGTCCGCGAAACTCCGTGGCAAATCGGAGAACACGCGGTTCAAAGGCCTGGGGGAAATCAGTCCGAATGAATTCGCGCAATTCATTGGCCCGGAAATGCGGCTGAGCAAGATCGAATACGCGCCCAAAGCCGAGTCCGGCCCGATCTTCAACTTCTACATGGGCAAGAACACGCCCGAGCGCAAAGACTACATCATGGACAAGCTGGTCGTGCCGGTGGCGGATTAGCCGTAGACCGGTGCCGAGGTGGACGAAGGTCAGATTTCTTGTAACCTGCAGGCAGCAACGGCTCAGGCAGCGGGTATTATGGCGAATACTCCAACTTCAAACACCTGTCCCAAGTGCGGCAGCACCTTTGACCCCACTGCGCCCCGGGGCCTTTGCCCCAATTGCGTTTTGCACGGAGCGGCGACGACGGAGGCCGACCGCTCGCCATAGCCGGCTGAACCGCTCCGTCAGATCTTGTATTGCAGGACGGCTTTCGACTTTTATGGCGAACTCACCCGGTAGAAGCGCTGCGGACTGTTCGTGGCCGAGGGGTCGGTGAACTGGTAATGGCCGGAACCGGCAGGTGCTTCCACGACGGGGCCGAGATTGGACCACTGGTTCATCGGCCAAGTGAGGTTCGTGGTGGCCAGCACGGTGAAGCTCATGTCAGTCGAATTGGTGAAAGTAAAACTGGCCGGGCCATTTGGAGCGCGGTTCAGGCCGGTGAGGATTCCCGGGCCGGCGGGATTGTAAACGCCTTCCGCCGCGCCGATGTCCGGGTAAAGCCCGACGACGCGCGGGAAGCCACGCTGGTCAGTGGTGAGGCTGGGGTCGATACCATTGGTGCAGCCGTCAATGGCGGGTGACCCGGCCAGGGGCGGCATGGTTTGGGTGGGACCGCCGTAGTTGGCCAGCGGCGCCAGGAGCGGGTTGCCGTTGGTGAGGTTTGCACCACCATAAACTACGGCGCCGTAAACGTCGCTAGCACTAACGGCGTGATTGCCGGCCACGATGGAGTTGGTCATCGTGAGCGTGCTGGAATTCCAAATGCCGCCGCCAAGCCCGGTGTTGACAAAATTGCTAACGCCATAAGATGTGTTCGCCGTCAGGGTGCATTGATTCAACTCCGCCAACGCAGCTGCCCCCCTCAACCCGAACGCCGAAATTGGAAATGCCGCCGCCGTCGCCTGGTCCAACATTTCCTGCCAGAGTGCATTGCGACAAGGTCACAAGGCCGTGATTGAAAATGCCGCCCCCTTCTCGGGCCGCATTAGCCATGAGGGTGCTGTTGTTGATTGCCAGGCTGGCACTGCCATCGTTGTAAATACCGCCCCCGAAAGCATTGTTGGCGGAATTTCCCGAAAGCGTGCATCGGTTCACCGCCATGCTTCCATAATTATTAATTCCCCCGCCTGCATCAGTAGATGCCGAACAGGTTGAGATGGTGCTATCGTTCACGACCATTGTCCCGGTCACGCTATTTAATATTCCGCCACCCTCATAAACGCCCGTATTACCTGAGAGGACGCAATGGTTCATCGTCAGGTTGCCATCATTAGCCAGGCCACCACCGCCGGTGGCCAAACTCCCGGCCAGGGTGCATTGGTTGATCGTCAAGTTACCGGCGTTTAGAATGGCCCCGCCGATAACCTGATTCCTGGTGCCGCCATTGGGGGGCCTTGCCAAACCATTGGTGATGGTCAGCGCATTGAACACCGCCGTCACATTGCTCACCACCTCAAACACACGGTTGGTGGCATGGCCGTTGATGATGATACCTCCTGGCAATGCGGAAGCGTCAACGGTCAGGTTTTTGGTCAGCATCATCTCGCCACTGGTCAGGAGGATGCTGGCGCCAGACAACCCGGAGTCAAACGTGATGAGGGATCCGTTTGGGGCATAGTTGACGGCATAACGCAACGAGCCGATACCCGCATCCAGATTGGTGGTGACGATAGGGCTGGCGTCCTGGAATTCCACCGCACCAATGTCCGTGAAAGGTCCGGCTACACGCTGGAATCCGCGCTGGTCGGTGGCGAAGCTGGTGCCGTTGGTGCAGGCGTCAATCACGGGCGAGCCAGGCGAGGGCGGCATGGTTGGCGTGGGGCCGCCATAGTTGCCCAGTGGCGCGAGTTGTGGATCGCCGGTGGTCAAATTCACTCCGCTGTAAGTTGCGGGGCCGTAAATATCGTTGCCGATGGATTGGTTGTTGCCAGCCACGATGCAGTTGGACACGGTGATGGTGCTGGCGTTGTAAATCGCCCCACCGCCGCCGCTGCCGCCATTCGCGAGGTTGGCCGTCAAGGTGCATTGGTTCAAAGCCAGGTTGTTGCCATTGTAGATGGCACCGCCGTTCGCGGCCACATTATTGGCCAGCGTGCATTCATTCAGCGTCAAGGTGCCGAAATTCAAGATGCCGCCACCGGGTGCGGTGAAACCGCCGCTCCCATTAACCGAATTCCCGGCGAGCGTGCAGGCGTTCAAAGTCAGGCGGCCCAAATTATCAACGGCCCCGCCGTTCGCCGCTGAGTTTCCGGCCAGAGTGCAGGCGTTCAGCGTCAGGATGTCGGCATTGTAAATGGCCCCACCGCTGCCCGTGCCGGCTTGTCCATGCGTAAGCGTCAGCTGGTTCAGCATCACGTTTCCGGAGTCCACTTCCAGGATCCGGCTGGCGTTACGGCCATCAAGGGTGAGGCCGCCCGGTAAGGCGGAAGCGTCAATGCTCACGCTGTGGGCGATTAAAATCACGCCGTTGCTGAGTGGAATAGTCTGGCCGGAAAGGTCGGGGGCAAAGGTGATGATATCGGCGTGGCTGGTAGATGCAACGGCGCTGCGCAAGCTGCCGGGACCGGTGTCGGCGTTATTGGTGACAACCACCATCTGTGACTCTACCGCGCCGACATCCACATGCGCGCCAGCGAGACGCGGCAGGCCGCGCTGATCGGTCGCGAAGCTGTTGGTGGCGGAATC
>JANXWY010000343.1 GCA_025350905.1 Verrucomicrobiota bacterium | reverse complement strand
CCGCCAAAGCACAGGTTGGCCGCCTTGCTATTGGGCGTCGGCAGGATGCACTGCACCCGCCCCGCCTGATCGCAAACCTGGATGCCCAGCTTCGTTGCCACGTAGAGCCGTCCATCGCGATCCACGCGCAGGCCATCCGCGCCCGCGTCGTCCTCGCCGTCGGGTTCATGCAGCCAGAAATATTTTTGTTTGGCGGCGAGCGTACCATTGGTCTGGATCTGGTAACTGTAAACCCAGTGTGAGCGATAGTCGGCCACGTAGAGCAACGTCTGGTCTGGCGAAAGCGTGATGCCATTCACGAAACGGAGACCGCTATCTACAACGAACTTTTCCCCACCGTGCTTGATGAGCCAGACTTTGGTCGGCGCATTTGAGCGGCTGGCCGAAGAGTCGGTGACATAGATATTCCCGTTGTGCGCGACGACGATGTCGTTGCCAGCGATGCCATCGGCAACCTCAGTTGCCTTGCCGTCGGTGTCGTAAGCGACCAGCTTCGAGTCGCTCGTGACCGCGTAAAGTTTTCCATCCGGGCCAAACGCCTGGCCGCTGGCGCGCTTCGTGTCCGCAAGGAAATGAGTCAACCTGCCATCGAGTCCGATCTGGCAGGTTTTGTTAGTGCGCGAGTTGTTGTGATAAAGGATCGTGGTGTTGAAGAAGACTTCGCCTTTCGCATTGACGGCCGGACCGTCGGAAAAACTGTAGTTGCCGGGGACGAGTTGCCAACCCTCGCCCGGGATGAGCAGCGCGGCCAACGTGTTGTTGCTGTTCGTGCCCTGCTTCACCGGTTGCGGCCAATCTTTCCAAAGCCAGCGCATGACGTCCGGGAAAATCGCCGTCCCCTGCTTGCCGCTATGACCGCCGTCGCCCCAGGCGTGATTGATTTCGTAGCCCATGAAATTCAGGGCGCGTTCCATCGTCTGGTTCGCCATCCACCAGTCGCCGGCGTAAATGTTCAAGTCACCCGTGCCGTCCTGTAAAAATATCCGTAGCGGCTTCGGCTCATACTTTCGGATGAGTGTCGGGTAACGATCTCCACCGCGCAGCCCTACATACGTGCCGATGGCACTGAACACGCGGCTGAACGCATCGGGCCGTTCCCAAGCCGCAGTGAACGCGCAGATGGCGCCACTGCTGGAGCCGCCGATAGCGCGATCATTCGCATTGCTGGAAAAACGAATCGGCCGGCCATCGGAGGTTTTCTGCCTCTCGACTTCCGGCAGCAGTTCGTTGAGAAGGAAGCGGGCATAGTTGTCACCCAAACCGTCGTATTCGTAACTGCGATTGAACCGATCAATCGCGACGTTCGGGTCCGCCGTGCGCACGCGGCCATGCATCACAAACACGCCGATGGTCACGGGCATTTCCTTTTTGTGGATCAGATTGTCGAACACCGTCGGCGCCTGCCACTGAATGCCGTCCTGGTTGACGTAGAGGCAGGCGGGTTGATCGGGTTTGTATTGAGCCGGCACGTAAATCCAACAGTCGCGGTAAGTGCCTGGAAATATTTGCGACGACTCGAAGCTGAACTTGAGCACCTCGCCCTTCGGCACGCCGGGTTGGGTTTTGGAATCCGGACCCAATTCGTAATCGTCCGCTGCGAGGGCATTTGAAAGTGTCAAGTGCGCCGCAAAAAGAGCGACGGCAATGCTGCGTAGGTTCATGAACAGATTTTGGGTATTCGCCGCGCCGGGTCAAGATCAACCACTTTCGTTTCCCAGACTCAGGTCACTTGCAGTCCGCAATCTTCACCAGTTGCTTGCCGGTGTTCTGGCCTTGCAACATGCCGATGAACGCACGCGGCGCATTCTGGATTCCTTGGACGACATTCTCACGATTTCTTATTTTGCCGGCGTTGAACCATTCCGCCATTTGCTTGAGTCCTTCGGCATAACGGTCGGCGAATTGAAATACCAAAAAACCTTCCACCCGCGCCCGCTTCTCGATCAGTTTCCAAAGAAAGCGCGGCCCCATTTCCGGTTTGGCCAGATTGTATTGCGATATTTGACCGCACACAGAAACCCGGCCCCGGACATTGATGATTCGGAAAACAGCGTCCGTGACCGGGCCGCCCACGTTGTCAAAATAGACATCAATACCATCAGGGCAAAGCTCCTTCAGCCTTTTCAAATAGTCATCGGTGGTCTTGTAATTGAACGCGGCATCGAATCCCAACTCGCGAACCAGATACTCAACCTTGTCGTCCGAGCCGGCCACGCCCACCACCCGGCAGCCTTTGAGTTTTGCAATTTGGCCGACCATCGAGCCGACCGCGCCGGCCGCGCCGGACACCAGCACCGTTTCGCCGGATTGCGGTTTCCCGATTTCCAACAACCCGAAATAGGCCGTCAGCCCCGGCATGCCGAGCACACTCAACGCAGTTGAAATCGGCGCAAGCTGCGGATCAATCTTTCGCACGCCTTTGCCATCCGAGACCGCGTATTCCTGCCAGCCGAAGAAGCCTTCGACTACGTCGCCAGTTTGAAACTGCGGATGGTTGGATTGCGTAATTTCGCCCACGACTCCACCGACCATGACCTCGCCGAGCTTGACCGGCGGCGCATAGGATTTCGCATCATTCATCCGCCCGCGCATGTAAGGATCCACGGATAGAAATAGTGAGCGTACCAGAATCTGGCCCTCAGCCGGCTTGGGAATGGCCGACTCCACCAATTTGAAATCAGATTCTTTCGGCAGGCCCACCGGTCGTTGCGCCAGGAGAATTTGTTTGTTCAGCATGGCGCAGCGTAAGCCCTGGGGGGCCGCAGGAAAAGCGCGGAGTGGATTCAACGGCGGACTTGCATCGGCAATCGAGGTGCCTCAGCCAGCGGATTTCGCTGGTGCTTCGGGCGGGAGCTTGGACATTATGCCGCCCGATGCGAAGCAACCATCCGCTGCCAGCTCAGAACCTATCGCTCCCCGATCAAGCTTGATCCTTCGAACATGGTGAATCGCGAACAGCAAAGTATTTCGTCCTATGCCTGGACGGTGGTGGCCCTGCTCTGGCCGGTCGCGGTGCTGAATTACCTCGACCGCCAGATGCTCTCCACGATGGGCCTGTCCATCAAGGCCGACATCCTGGAGCTGCAGAGCGCCCAGAATTTTGGCCGCCTGATGGCGATCTTTCTATGGATCTATGCGATTTGCAGCCCGGTTGGTGGCGCAATCGCCGATCGCATCAATCGCAAGTGGCTCATTGTCGCCAGCCTCGCGGTGTGGTCCGCGGTCACGTTGCTGATGGGCCGGGCGGAAAATTTCAATCAACTCTACGGTTTGCGTGCGCTGATGGGCGTGAGCGAGGCGCTTTATATGCCGGCGGGCCTGGCATTGATTTCTGATTATCACCCCGGCCCAACGCGGTCGTTGGCCGTGG